>JAZNTL010000141.1:0-20721 GCA_045591745.1 Lawsonibacter sp. | reverse complement strand
AAAAGTTTCTGCAAATTGGATTAATTCTTCTTTGGTGTCTGATTCGTAATACACTATTTGAGGAGCGCTGCACGCTTGTTGGTCGTTAACACATACATCTTCTGCAAGACCGATTAAAGCTTCTTTACTATAGCCTTTTTTAGTAAAATATGCGAAACTGATTCTGTTGCCCCATTCTACTATTTTAACTCCGTTGGGAGCAAGTTTACGTACACCTGAAGTAGCGGCATCGGAACCCCATACGGCAACAGTGTTACAAAGAGCGAACATTTCTTTTAAAAGAGCTTCGTCTTTTGATGAAAGTGGGAAAACATAGAAATACGGTGATAATGTTTCATCAATTTCACATAATTTTTCAATCATTGTCATGGCGACTTTGTGCGCACCGGAAGCAAAGAGGAGATCGCCCAACAGATCCGTGAACTGGTGGATGGCGAATTCATTGATGACCTGCAGGGGCAGGCCGCCGACCCGGAACGGCTGGCTCAATTCTTCTGTTCGGAGCTGGGCCGTGAGCTGGCCCGGGTCAAGCCCCATCGGGAGTTCAAATTTTCCATGCTGGTGGACGCTGAGGAGTATTATCCCGGTGTGGAGGGGGAGCAGGTGCTTCTTCAGGGTGTAGTGGACTGCTGGTTTGAGGACGCTGACAGCATTACCGTAATCGACTTCAAAAGTGACCGGGTGGATGATAGCACCGTGCAGCAGCGCGCTTTGGACTACCGCCCCCAGCTGGAAGCCTACGCTTTGGCCCTGTCCCGACTGACCGGAAAGCCCGTCAAGCGGCGGGTGCTGTGGTTCTTCGCCCTGAATCGTGCCGTAGAAGTGTGAAAAGTGAAAAATTCCCGAAAAATTTCTTACAAAGGCCTTGCAATTCCGAGATGGGCATGCTATACTATCACATGCGCTTTCCAGAAAACCCTTATAAATGAAAGAGGTGAACACAAATGAAGGAAGGCATCCATCCCAACTATGAGCAGACCACCATTCGCTGCGCTTGCGGTAACGTGATCGAGACCGGTTCTACCAAGTCCGACATCCGCGTGGAAGTTTGCTCCAAGTGTCACCCCTTCTACACCGGCAAGCAGAAGATGGTGGATACTGGCGGTCGTGTCAGCCGCTTCAACAAGAAGTTCGGCCTGGACAAGTAAGATCCGCATTCAAAAACCGCACCTTTTGGTGCGGTTTTTTGTATATTGGCATATAATATTACATATGACAGAAAGGAACCTGCACAATGGATAAAACGAATCTGCCCCGTATCGGCATGCGTAAAATCAAAAGTCTGCTGGCGGTATCCCTGTCCTTTGTAATTTGGCAGGTGGTGCGCGTTTTTCTGCCTCAGCTGGAAGTGCACCCCCTGTTCGGCTACGTCTACTCCATCATCGAGATGCGGGACAGCGCGGAAAAAACCAAAAAGTTCAGCAAGCGCCGCATCAAGGCCACCCTGCTGGGTCTTGCCATGGGTCTGAGTGTCCTCCCCCTCAGCGTGCGCTTCGGTGCCTATGCCGGTGACGGTGTTGTCCACCTGTTGACCGACATATCCATCATACTGGTCGGCATCCTGATCACCCTTTGGCTGGCCGAGCTGCTGGGCTGCGAAAACCTCTGCGGTGTTGCCGCCGTCATCTTTGTCATCTGCCTGGTACGGGACAGAAATTCCGCCGTCAACATCTATCTCTATGCCATTTTAAGAGTGTGCCAGACACTGCTGGGCATCTTCTCCGCCTGGCTTGTCAACACACAACTGCTTCCCTATCCGGGCAAGGATGACGATTGCCATATCAAACAGGAGGGTCATGCTATGCTGCGAAAAATCAACCCCAACGAACTGAAGGAAAACGTGTTCTCCCTCATCGGCGATGAATGGATGCTCATCACCGCGGGCACCGCGGACCGATGCAATACCATGACCGCCAGCTGGGGCGGCTTAGGTGTGCTGTGGGGCGAGCCTTCCGCCACCATCTACGTGCGCCCCCAGCGCTATACTAAGGAATTCATCGACCGGGAGGAATATTTTACCCTTTGCTTCTTCGGTCCGGAATATAAAAAAGAGCTGGCTTTATGCGGCTCCAAAAGCGGCCGTGAGCTGGATAAGATTAAGGAGTGCAATTTCACCGTTGCCTGCACGCAAGAGGGTGTGCCCTATTTTGAGCAAGCCCGTCTGGTGCTGGTGTGCCGCAAGCGGTACACGCAGGAAATGGACCCGGAGGCCATGCCCGCGGACGTGAAAGAAAAGTGGTATCCCAACCGGGACTACCACACCATGTATATGGGCCAGATCGTGGGGGCCTACACCAAAGATTGACCCGGAGGTTTTTATGACCGAAAACAACACGCAGGAGAAAATTGAAAAGGCCGTACTGGTGGGTCTGAGCGCCCACAGCCTGAACAATGACGAGAATGCCACCGAAGCCTCTATGGAGGAGCTTGCCGCCCTGTTGGAAACGGCGGGGGGCAAGTGCGTGGGTGTGGTCACCCAGTCCAAGGACAGCCCCGACCCCCGCACCTTCATCGGCGAGGGCAAGGTAGCTGAGGTAAAGGAACTGGTGCAGGCCATGGGCGCGGACATGGTAGTCTTTGACAACAGCCTGTCCCCCTCCCAGCAGCGGGTACTGACCGAGGACCTTGGTGTGTCCGTGCTGGACCGCTCCGCCCTCATTCTGGATATTTTTGCCCAGCGGGCCCGTACCCGTGAGGGCCGCCTGCAGGTGGAGCTGGCCCAGTACAAATACCTGCTGCCCCGACTGCTGGGTATGTGGAAGCATCTGGAACGGCAGGAGGGCGCCATCGGCACCCGCGGCCCCGGCGAGACCCAGCTGGAAAGTGACCACCGCCACATCCACCGCAAGATCTCAAAGCTGGAGTCTGAGCTGAAAGAGGTACGCCGCATCCGCGGCGTACAGCGGGAGCGGCGCATCAAAAACGAAGTGCCCGTAGTGGCCATCGTGGGCTATACCAACGCAGGCAAGTCCACCCTGCTCAACAAGCTGACCGGAGCGGACATTCCTGCCAACAACCGTCTGTTTGACACACTGGATACCACCACCCGCACCCTTGGAATTTCCGACACCTGCACCGTGCTCATCTCCGACACCGTAGGCTTTATCTCCAAGCTGCCCCACCATCTGGTGGAGGCCTTCAAGGCCACGCTGGAGGAGCTGGAATATGCCGACCTGCTGCTGCACGTCATTGACGCGTCCAACCCCGAGTGGCGGGATCAGGCGGCGGTGGTGGACAACCTGATCCGGGAACTTGGCGCGGAGCAGACCCCCCGCCTTGAGGTGTTCAACAAGTGCGACCGCTACGTGGGCGAAATTCGTCCCCACGGTGAGAATATCGTCTCCATCTCCGCAAAGACAGGCGAGGGCATGGACCAACTGCTGGAAGCCATCGGCAAGCGGCTGGACAGCGGCGCAAAGCGGGTGACCATCCATCTGCCCTATGACAAAGGCGGTATTCTGGAGGCCCTGTACCGGGACGCAAAGGTGGAAAAGGTAGATTACACCGAAACCATCGACGTAATTGCGGTCTGCACCCCCAAAACCATCGGGCAGCTTGGTCCGCTGGTGGAGGGCTGGCAGCCCCATAAGGAGCCTTGGGAAGATTAAGCGTCAGTTCTTTTGTGTAAGAACTTGAAGGTCGGCGGCATGCTGGGATAGGTAGCACATGACCCGATGAAAGGTCTGTTCCATGAGTTCAGGCGAAGCATTGACCATATAGGTGCGCCGCTGTTCCATGCGCAGAGTCATGGCCTCCACTAAAATGACATCCTCGATGATGTCGTTGATGGTTTCGTAGAGTTCTGTGGTTTTGTTAAAATTCATGTTGCTCCCCCCAAAAGGACCGTTTGTGACAAGCGGTCCTTTTATATCGCTAATAGCGATTATACAACTAAAACAGGCGGAAGTCAATCGCTGAAAGCTATATATTTTCTTGGTAATAGCTGTAAGCTATAATTGTATGGGGTGATTATCATGAAAGATTATAGAGTTGTTATACGAAAAAAGCGTGAAACGCTTGGCTTGAGTCAGTATAAGTTGGCAAAGTTAGTAGGTATTACACAGTCTTTTATGAACGAAATTGAAAGCGGGAGAAAAAGCCCGTCTATTGAGGTGCTTTTCCGCATTTGCGAAGCGCTGGATATTAAAGTTTTTCCGGAGGAATAAGGGGTATTTCGCCCTGCGGGGCGACCTACTTTGCCCGTGGCGGCAAAGTAGGCAAAACGCCACCGGGGTTTGAGTGGATGAGATTTCACGGCTTTCGCCGTTCATCTCAAACACTCCGCACCCCGGACCCCGGAGCAAACGGCTTGTCCGCGCAAGCTGTTCCTTGCGTTCGGCGCCATCGTAACAGAACTGTGCAAGCGCCGATTAGGCTGCCGCCCTGCTCACATCCAATCGGTCTTTACGTCTAACCACCAATGCGCCTGCTGCGGCGCGGCTTTCGTTCCCCCCGGATAACGCCGCACGGGCGAAAGGTGCGGAAAAGTAGGCGCTCTTCTTGAATTAGATGTTCCTGCTGATTTTGATGGCAACAGGGGCCAGTCGCCCCGGATCGAACGGCAAGAACCACTCAAATTTTGCGCGCCGGATACCATTGCCGACCTACGGGGGAGTTCCGTTTCCTCCGGGGGTCCGGGGGAGGACAGCATATGAGACAAGGCGGACACGCCGAAGTCTCATCGTGTCCGCCCCCCGGCGATTTTTGGTTCCTTTGCATCGCTGCAAAGGAACTCGCCCCGCAGGGCGAAAATCTCTTTCAACTTATACCAAGCGAGGACAGGAGGCAAGCTCCATGACCGAATATTATATCCCCACCAAGCGCAGCGAGGCGCGGCTGGTAGAAAAGCGCTCGGAATTCATCGGCCGTGTCTGGCGGGTGGAGAGCGAGGAGGAGGCCCGTGCCTGTATCGAGGCCACACGTAAAAAGGACTATGCCGCCAACCACCACTGCTGGTGCTATCTCATTCAGGCCGGTCCGGTGCGCTACTCCGATGACGGTGAGCCGCAGGGCACAGCGGGCCAGCCCATGCTCAACGTGTTCCAGCGGGAGGGTGTGGTCAACGTGTGCTGCGTGGTCACCCGCTACTTCGGCGGCATCCTGCTGGGCGCGGGCGGTCTGGTGCGGGCCTATACCCAGAGCGCCAAGGACGCACTGGACGCGGCGGGCATTTCGGTGGTGCGCCGCTGGGTAGCCATGGAGCTGCCCTGTACTTACAACCAGTTTGAAACCATGCGCCGGGAAGTTACTGCCTTCGGCGGTGTGGTGGAAACTATCGACTACGGTGCGGATGTGGTGCTGTCGGTGCTGCTTCCCGAGGAGCGCGCCGAGGAATTTACCGCCCGCATCGTGGACGTGACCGCCGGAACGGTGGAGCCGCTGGTCAGCGGCGAGCAATTCAAGGATGTCCCCTTCCGGGAACCAAAATAAATTAATATCCCCCCGCATAGCGGGGGGTATTGCATTTTCTGGCATAGCCCTAATATTACTGGAAGCGCACAAGTGCGTTTCTTATTGGCCTGTCAGCCATGCAGCTGTTACCTACTGCCCATAAACGAGTTTCCTTTCTTGCAATTCACCGCACCCCATCACTTTCTTCGCACCCTATAGCCTCCCTTGTGTAAAGGGAGGTGGCACGGCGACAGCCGTGACGGAGGGATTGTCGCTGCCAGCATTTCTTCAATCTTTTATCAACACAATCCCCCACCGCCTGACCGGCGGAGCCCCCTTTACACAAGGGGGCCCTCGCTGCGGCGAACTTATTTAACGCTTAAGCTTTGTGGTTTTCGTTGTACAATCAAAACACCGCAGCCTGTTGGCTGCGGTGTTTGTTGTTTTATCTCTGCCTGCTCCCCAAATCCAGCCAAATACACCCGGCGCACTGCAGCGCGATCAGTAACAAAATCAGGACGGCACAGTTTTGGAAAAAGGCCACAGGCAAAATTCGGATGATCCCGTCCGTATGGGGATCAAAGTACCAGTTATACTTGCCGGGAAAGGCCACTGCGTGAAACAGCACAAAGGCCCGTTCGAAATCCAACAGGGCAAAGCTGCCGATTGCCATGATCGCCACCCACAACCCCACGCTTCCCCAGAGGGCAAATCCATGGCCTAAAAAGCGGTGCGGCTGCACCGGGCTTTTGCGGCCCAGCAGCATCCAGCCAAGCAAAATCGATCCGGACACAAGCGCCGCCCACAGGTCAAGCAGGAACAGCCCCCGTACATCCGCAAAGTGCGCCCGGCCCGACGGCGACCACGGCAGGATACCTGCGGAAAAGTTTTCTGTTCGCCCGATGCAGAAGTCCATCACCTCATCATAGGCCTGCACCATCTGCTCCCGGCTCAGTCCGGTTCTTTCCTCCAGTTCAAGGGCGTCAATATGGGCATAGTAAAAGGGCCGCAGCAGAATGGGAACGGCAACAGACACCGACAGAATAAACACCGCCGTCGTCAGTGCCAGCACCACAGCCAGCAGTTTGCTTTGCCGCATAACCTCACCCTTTTCCTTCAAATTACTGCTATCATATCACAAAAAACAGTCGAATCACAGCAAAAAACGGAGCAGACGAGCTTCGTCTGCGCCGTTTTCCGTTTGAATTACTTATTCTTGATGTACTCGTCAATGGACTTGGCCGCGCTCTTGCCAGCGCCCATGGCCAGAATGACGGTGGCGGCGCCGGTAGCAGCGTCGCCGCCGGCAAAGATGCCGGGAACGGAGGTGATGCCCTTCTCGTCGGCAGCCACACAGCCGTTGCGGGTCTTTTGCAGACCCGGAGTGCCGTTGTAGCTCATCTGGGTGGCCTGAGTGCCCAGAGCCATAATAACGGCGGCCACCTCGATGTCGAACTCGCTGCCCTCGATGACCACAGGGCTGCGGCGGCCGGAAGCGTCGGGCTCGCCCAGCTCCATCTTCACGCAGGTGATGGCGCTGACGTGGTTGGTCTCGTCGCCCTTGATGCATACGGGATTGGTGAGCAGGTCGAAGATGATGCCTTCCTCCTTGGCATGGTGCACCTCTTCCTTACGGGCGGGCAGCTCAGCCTCAGAACGGCGGTAGATGATATGGACCTCGGCGCCCAGACACCTGGCGCAGCGGGCCGCGTCCATGGCCACGTTGCCGCCGCCCATCACGGCAACCTTCTTGTTGCGCAGGATGGGAGTGGCAGCGTCTTCCTTATATGCCTTCATCAGGTTGATACGGGTCAGATACTCGTTGGCGGAGTAAACACCCACCAGAGCCTCGCCGGGGATCTTCATGAACATGGGCAGACCGGCACCGGAGCCGATGAACACGGACTCATAGCCCATTTTGAACAGATCAGTGATGGTCAGGATCTTGCCGATGACCATGTTCAGCTGAATGTCAACACCCATCTTCTCCAGATTGGAGACCTCACGGGCCACGATGGCCTTGGGCAGACGGAACTCGGGGATGCCGTAGCTAAGCACGCCGCCGGCCACGTGGAATGCCTCGAACACGGAGACATCGTAACCCATGCGGGCCAGCTCACCGGCACAGGTCAGACCGGCAGGGCCGGAACCCACCACAGCCACCTTGTGACCGTTCTTGGGCGCGGTGGCGACGTTGGCAATGCCATGCTCGGCAGCCCAGTCGGCCACGAAGCGCTCCACCCGGCCGATGGACACGGGCTCACCCTTGATGCCGCGCACGCACTTGCCCTCGCACTGGTTCTCCTGGGGGCAGACGCGGCCGGAAATGGCGGGCAGGGCGTTGGCGTTGGACAGGATCTCGTAAGCGCCGGCGATGTCCTCCTCAGCCACCTTGGCCAGGAACTGGGGGATGGGGATGCCAACAGGGCAGCCGCCCACACAGGCGGGATTCTTGCACTGCAGGCAGCGCTTGGCCTCGTTCACGGCCTGCTCCAGAGTGTAACCCAGAGCGACCTCCTTGAAGTTGGCATTGCGTACGTTAGGCTCCTGCTCAGGCATGGGAGTCTTGTTCATCTGCATATTAGCCATTCATGGCACCTCCTCCCAGGCGGCAGGCATGCTTTTCCTTCGCCTTGGCTTCAAATTCACGGTAAGTAGCGTTGCGGGCAATGACCTCGTCAAAGTCCACCTTATGGCCGTCAAAGTCAGGGCCATCCACGCAGGCAAACTTCACCTCGCCACCCACAGTCAGGCGACAGCCGCCGCACATGCCGGTGCCGTCGATCATGACGGGGTTCATGGACACGGTGGTGGGGATGTTGTACTTCTCCGTCAGCTTGCAGGCAAACTTCATCATCATCAGGGGGCCGATGGCAAACACGTGGTCAAACTTCACGCCGGAGGCGATCAGCTCCTCCAGCTTGCCGGTAACGAAGCCGTTGTAGCCGTAGCTGCCGTCATCGGTGCAGATGTGCAGGTCGGTGCAGGCATTCTTCATCTCTTCCTCGAGAATGACAATGTCCTTGGTCTTAAAGCCGCCGATCAGGTCCACGGTGTTGCCCGCCTCGGTCAGAGCCTTGGCCACAGGCAGCGCGATGGCACAGCCCAGACCGCCGCCCAGAACGGCCACGCGGCCCAGATTTTCCACCTCGGTCGCCTGACCCAGAGGGCCGACGAAGTCGTGCAGCCGGTCGCCCTGCTGCAGCTGATCCAGAGCCAGAGTGGTGCCGCCGATCTTCTGGAAGACTACGGTGACCAGGCCCTTCTCCGCGTCCGCGTTGGAGATGGTCAGGGGAATGCGCTCGCCCTCTTCATCCACACGCAGGATGATGAACTGGCCGGCCTTGGCCTTGGCCGCCACCAGAGGCGCGGACACCGAGATCAGGCTGATCTCGGGAGTCAGCGTCTTTTTGACCACGATTTCATAAGTCTGATGCATTTGTTCTCTTTCCTCCCAATCCATGTGCACTGCACAATTAGTTTTCTTTTATCTGCTGTCGCCGCGCTTTTTAGCCCGGCGGCGGAAGACCAATTTTCTTGTCACCCAGACCACGGCAGCCACCAGCGCAAGGGCGATGGCCAGCACCGCAAGGGTGATCCAGTTGGGGTTTTTCAGCAGCTCCACGGGGTTCAGGCTGCTGCTGACGGACTTTCTGCCGTCGGGAATCAGGTAGTAGCCGGGCACACCGTTCTCACCAAAGGAGTTGAGGTAGGCGGCCAGTGCGTACCACTCTTTTATTTCATTGCCCTGCTCATCCCGCAGGATGCAGGCATTGAAATCGGTAACGGGAGTTCCGTCAGCCATCTTAGGTTCCAGAGAGAGCAGACCAACGGACTTGCTTTTCACTGTACCCAGCATCTGGGCGGAGTACATGCCGGTGACCACCCGATAGAGCTGGTCATCCTCTATCCGGAGCAGCCCACGCCGGGTCAGACCGGTATCAAAGGCGGGCTCCTCCAGCCACGCGCTGGTCACCCGATTAAAGAACATACGGTTGGTGTTGAAGGAATATGCCATGCCCGACATATACAGCTGGGCGGCGGGCATAATGGGGGTAACGGAGGCATCCACCTCGGCGGCGGCCTTCAGTTCCTTGCCGGTGAGATAGACGGCCACCAGCGGAAAACCGGAAGTACCGTCGCTGCCCACGCCCATGGAAAGCACATCAAAGGCCATGGAGGTGGTAAGCTCGCCCTTGGGCAAATCAGCCCGCAGCACACCGTCGGCGGTAACGGCCACGGTCTTCACGTCGGGGGCATCTGCCTCCAGATGTCCCACCGCCCACAGGAAGGCGTCGGACACCAATTCGCCCAGATTGTTGCCTTGCTGCACCCCCGATTCCGGGGTATTCAGATCGAAGTCGGTATGGGTCAACACCTGCTCATAGGTCAAACCATAGTTGGCAAGGTATCCCTCGCTCACCCGGTCCTTCCACTGCTCCACCATGGCAGCGATGGCGGGGTCCTCCTCCACCGTTTCGTCCACGGGGATCAGCTGGTACTCCTTCAGAGTCTTGCCGTTCTCGTCCCACTCCAAAGTAATAGAGCCAAGATTTTCGCCGTACTGGCCGCAGGAGACGATATAAGTATCACCCACCAGAATGGGGGTTTCCAGCGTAGTATGGGTGTGACCGGAAATGATCAGGTCGATTCCGTCCACCGCTTTGGCAAGCTGCTCGTCCTCGGACTTGTCCGGGTCAGAGTCAGTGCCGCCGTGGGACAGGCAGATGATGAACTGCGCTCCCATATCCTTGAGCTTCTCCACGCTTTCCCGGGCCGCCTGTGCCGGGTCGCCCAGGTCAAAACCGGAGGTAGGTGCACAGTCGTGGGCATCCTGACCCATAAGGCCGAAGATACCATAAGTAATGCCGCCCCGCTCCAGCAGGAAGGTTTCGTCCATACTCTGATAGTCGTCCATCGCCTCCCGTATGAACTGCTCGTCCGGGTTGGAGGAAGCGGGCTGATAGTTCGCCCGCAGGACCACCGGAAGGCTGATGGTGAGTGGCCCGTACTTCTGCTCATATTCCGGCACCTTGTTGATATCGGAACTGACCAGCGCTCCAAGGGTGGCTTTGTGCGCCCCGGTCACCGCATTGAGCATCTCTCCAAATCCCCGGCCCGTATGGTCAAACTCGTGGTTGCCCACGGTGGTGGCGTCGTAGCCCATTGCACCCATAGTCCGAAGCTCCGCCCCCTGGGTGGTATATAAGGTCTGGAACAGCGTTCCGATGGAAAAGTCGCCTGCGTCCAGAGTCAGGGCGTCGGGATATTTCTCCCGCTGACGATTGAGCAGGGTTGCCAAACGGGCATAACCGCCCGACTCGCCCCCGTCCGCTGTGGGTACGGGCAGGAAGTGAGAGTGCAGGTCGTGAGTAAAAAGCACCGTGGTGGTGTTCTTCTCAGTCGCGAAGGCCACTGTGGACAACAGGATACCCAGCAGCAATACGGCCAAAAATCGCACGGCTCGCTTCATTTCAAAGCCCTCCTTCGACCATCAAACTCTATTTTCCATCACTCTACATTGTGCCACAATTTGTCGGGAATAGCAACCGCAATTTGAATAAACTTTCCCTGTTTTCTCTGTGTTTGCCGCACTATCTTTACACATTTGGCTTTTTTTGGTAGGATAGCCGTAGACATCCGTATTTGGAGGGACTCCTATGACCGTTGACCAACTGCAAAAAGCACTTACCGCGCGTATCCCCGGCCCTATGGATGCCACGGCCAAGTTTGCCGTTCTGGTACCGCTGGTGGAGCTGGAGGGTGAACTGCACCTGGTGTATGAGGTGCGCGCCGCCACCCTGCACCGCCAGCCCGGCGAGGTCTGCTTCCCCGGCGGTCACATGGAGGATGGTGAGACTGCTGCCCAGTGCGCCCTGCGGGAAACCGCCGAAGAACTGTCCATCCCCCCTTCCGCTGTGCGGGTACTGGGCCCGCTGGACTTTATCTGTCATCGGGGCGGCTTTGTCCTGTATCCCATTTTAGCAATGGTAGATGCCCATGCCGTCAACAACATCGTTCCAAACCCCACCGAGGTAGACCGGGTCATGATCGTCCCCCTGTCCGCTCTGAGCGCAATGACGCCGGAGGAATACTCTTACGACCTTGTCCCCGCACCCGGGGCGGAATTTCCCTTTGAGCGCATCGGTATTCCAAGAAACTACCCGTGGAACGCGGGTGTGGTGTCCGGCCTGATCTATCCCTGGCAGGACAAGGCCATCTGGGGCATGACCGCACGCATCACCCAGCATGTGCTGTCCCTGCTGGACGCGGAGAGGATGTGACCCATGGCAAAACCGGAACAGCTTGGCCCTTATACACTGGAACAGCCGGATGGGGTGTTCCCTTTGGGCAGCGACACACTGGCGCTGGGCGCCTTTGCCACGGTGCGTCCCCGGTGGCAGGTGTGTGATCTGGGCACCGGGTCAGGAGCGTTGCTGCTCCTGCTTGCCGGGCGGGAAGCCACCCTTTCCCTGACCGGAGTGGAACTTAACCCCATCGCAGCGCAGGCGGCCCAAAACAATTTGAATGGCAACGGTCTGGCTGGGCGGGTGCTGTGTGATGATCTGCGTACCGCTCCCCTGCCCGCGGGTCAGTTCGACCTTGTGATCTCCAACCCGCCCTACTTCGCCGTGGGCAGCGGAAAGTCCGGCGGCAGCGCCCGGTGCGAGGAGACCTGCTCGCTGGACGAGCTGTGCGCAGTGGCGGCAAGGCTGGTAAAAAACGGCGGGCGATTTGCCCTGTGCCACCGTCCGGAGCGGCTGACAGACGTGCTGTGCGCTCTGCGCGCGCACGGTCTGGAACCCAAGCGGCTCAAGCTGCTGGCCCACTCCCCCGCCCAGTCTCCTTCCACCATACTGGTGGAAGCGGTGCGTCAGGGAAAGCCGGGGCTGGACATTGCCCCCACAGAGTTTCTTACCGGCTTTTGATGATTTTTCCCTTTACAAGAAGCTGTTTTTAGAGTAAACTATACCTAATCAAGGAGGTGCCTGTATGGAAATGGATTTTACCCGCAAATTCCGCCTGTCTGACGAGCGCGATCTGGAGATCAAGGCCATTCTCACCACGGTGTATCAGGCCCTTCAGGAAAAGGGCTACAACCCCATCAACCAAATCGTGGGCTACATTCTGTCCGAGGACCCCACCTATATCACCAACCATAACAATGCCCGTGCCCTCATCCGCAAGGTGGACCGGGACGAGCTGCTGCAAACGCTGGTCAAGGACTATCTGCTTCACTAAGCCCCGCATTTCCGCCAATACTTAAGCCTCCCTTGTGTAAAGGGAGGTGCCCCGCAGGGGCGGAAGGATTGTTTCCCCTCCGCGCAACCCCTCAGTCAGCCTGTCGGCTGACAGCTCCCCTTACACGGGGGAGCCTTTTGAATTAACTAAAATTTGGCGCTCCGCTTGAGAAAAGCGGAGCGCCTTTTTGCGCATACTGACCTTGAGGTGACAGTATGTCTGACAAGAAAAAGTCCATGCCCGGCCCGGACAGCATCCCCTTTTTGGAGGGGCAACCCATTCAGGGCATGGTGCCCGATGCCTTTGATATGGTCAACCGCTACGGCACATACGAAATACAGCCCACCAGCGATTCGGAGAACTTCTTTCCCATCATCGCCGCGGGCAGCTATGACACAGAGCGCCTGCACAGGCTCCGCCACCAGACGGACATCGGCAACGACCGGGAGGCAACCCACGACCTGACGGAGGATAGTCCTTTCCGCAACTGAAAAAGAAGGCTGACAGCCATACTGTCAGCCTTCTTTTTTAATCCTTCTTCATCAGCAGATACATAACTGCCTTCTGGGCGTGCAGGCGGCTTTCCGCCTCGTCAAAAATCTCCACAGCGTGCTCCTCGAACACGTCGGCGGTGATCTCCTCCCCCCGGTGGGCGGGCAGGCAGTGCTGGACCATGCAGCCGGGATTGGTCACCTTCATCAGCTGCGCGTCCACGCAGTACACACCGGCAAAGGCCTTTTCCCGCTCGGCCTTTTCGCCCTCCTGACCCATGGAGGCCCACACGTCGGTGAACACCACGTCGGCATTGACGGCGGCATCGGCGGGCTTGCGGCACAGGGTAAACTTAAAGCTGGGGTCGCTGGCGGCGAAGGCCAGCACCTCGGGGGCGGGGTCATAGCCCTCGGGACAGGCCACGGCAACTTCCATGCCGCACTTCAGGCCGCCCACGATAAGGGAGTTGGCCATGTTGTTGCCGTCACCGATGTAGCACATCTTCAGGCCGGACAACTTGGCCTTGTGCTCACGCACGGTCATCAGATCGGCCAGCACCTGACAGGGGTGATACAGGTCTGTCAGGCCGTTGATGACGGGGATGTCGGCATACTCAGCCAGCTTCTCCACCGTCTCCTGAGCGAAGGTGCGGATCATAATGCCGTCGCAGTACCGGGACAGGACGCGGGCGGTGTCCTCGATGGGCTCGCCCCGGCCGATCTGGCTGTCCTTGCCGGACAGAAACAGAGCATGGCCGCCCAGTTGGTACATGCCGGTCTCGAAGGAGACGCGGGTGCGGGTGGAGTTCTTTTCAAAGATCATGGCAAGGGTCATGCCCTTGAGATAGTCGTGCTGGATGCCGTGCTTCTGGTTGTATTTCAGCTGGTCGGCGGTATCCAGAATTTCCAGAATTTCCTCGCCGGACAGGTCCAGCAGTTTCAGCAGGTCTTTTTTCATAACTTACTACTCCTCACTTCAGCAAAGGGTTGCTTTCATAATGGCAATGCCCTTGTCCATCTCCTCTTTGGTGATGGTCAGGGGGGGCAGCAGACGCAGGCCGGGACCGGCGGTCAGGCACAAAAGACCGTTTGCAATGAGCTTTGCCGCCAGCTCCTTGTTGGTCTTGTCGCCCTTGACCTCGATGCCGATCATCAGGCCCATGCCCCGGGTCTTGCCCAGGCAGGGCAGATCCCGCGCCTCGATCTGCTCACGCAGGTATTCACCCTTCTCCCGCACCTGTGCCAGCATATCCTCGTCCAGCGCGTCCAGAACGGTGAGCGCGGCAGCGGCAGCGATGGGATTGCCGCCAAAGGTGGTGGCATGGGTACCGGCGGTAAAGACTTCGGCGCACTTCTCATTGGCCATGATGCCGCCAAAGGGCAGGCCGCCGGCGATGCCCTTGGCGAAGGACACTACATCGGGCTGGATGCCATACTGCTGGAAGGCAAACAGAGAGCCGGTACGGCCCACGCCGGTCTGCACCTCGTCCACCAGCAGCAGCCAATCCCGCTGGGCGCACAGTTCGGCCACCTTGCCCACATACTCCTTGTCCAGAGGCAGCACACCGCCCTCGCCCTGCACCAGCTCCATCATCACCGCGCACACATCGTGACCGGCCACGCTCTCCAGCGCGTCCATGTCGTTGGCATCCGCATGACGGAAGCCCTCGGTAAAGGGGAAGAAGTAGTTGTGGAACACATCCTGACCTGTGGCAGCCAGGGTGGTGATGGTGCGGCCGTGGAAGGATTTGTTCAGGGTGATGACCGTACCCCGGCCCTTGCCGTACTTGTCAAAGGAATATTTACGGGCCAGCTTGATCATGCCCTCGTTGCTCTCAGCGCCGGAGTTGGCAAAGAACACGTTGGACATGCCGGTGCGCTGGCACAGCTTCTGAGCCACGTTGATATAGGGTTCGGAATAAAACAGGTTGGAAATGTGGCCCAGCTTCAGGGCCTGCTCGTAAATGCTCTTGGCCCAGGCCTCATTGCCGTAGCCGAGAGAGCACACACCGATGCCGGAGGTAAAGTCGATGTACTCCTTGCCCTCCACGTCCCACAGGGTAGCGTTCTTGCCGTGGTCCACAGCCACGTCGAAACGGCCATAGGACTGCATGACATATTCATGGTCGCGGATCTTCAGTTCTTCAAAGCTCATAAACTGACCTCCTTAGTGCAGCATGGTGCCGATACCTTCATCGGACAAAAGCTCGATGAGGATGGAGTGTTCGATACGGCCGTCCAGAATGACCGCGCTCTTCACGCCGGAGCGGACGGACTCCACACAACACTCGATCTTGGGGATCATGCCGCCGGAGATGATGCCGTCCTGCACCAGTTCAGGCACCTGCGAGATGGTCAGGCTGGGGATGAGGGTGGACTCATCCTTGGGGTCCCGGAGCAGCCCGCGCACATCGGTGAGCAGAATGAGCCGCTCGGCATCCAGCGCGGTAGCCAGCTTGGCGGCGGCGGTGTCGGCATTGATGTTATAGGAACACTCCGCGTCCACACCCTGCGCCACGGTAGACACCACGGGGATATAGCCGTTGGCCAGCGCGTCCTCCACCACAGTGGCATCCACGTTGACGATCTCGCCCACCTGACCGTACTTTTCGTCCAGTACCTTGGCCTGGAACAGACCGCCGTCCATACCGCACAGGCCGATGGCCTTGCCTCCGGTGCGGTTGAGCGTGGCAACAAGGTCCTTGTTCACCTTGCCGCACAGGATCTGCTGGACGATGTCCATAGTCTCCTCGTCTGTATAGCGCAGGCCGTCCACAAACTTGGACTCCTTGCCGATTTTTTTCAGCATACCGCTGATCTCAGGGCCGCCGCCGTGGACGACCACCACCCGGATGCCGACCAGATGCAGCAGGATAATGTCGGAGATGACGGCATGGCGCAGACCCTCGGAGATCATGGCATTGCCGCCGTACTTGACCACGATGGTCTTGCCGTAATATTTCTGGATATAGGGCAGAGCTTCGGCCAGCACGTTGGCGCGGTCCACCTCGTGATGAAAAGACATGGGAGTTCCCTCCTGTTAAAATAGAATCAAGTGCGATAATCTCCATTGATTTTTACGTAATCATAAGTCAGATCACAGCCCCAGCACTCGGCGCTGTCCTCCCCCTCGTTGACGTTGATGTCAATGGTGATCTCGCTCTGGGTCAGGATCTTCTTGGCCCGCTCCTCGTCAAAGGCCACCGCCGCCCCCTGCTTGCACACCAGAATTTCTCCGGCGGCGGAGGCAAAGGCGATGTCCACATACTCAGGACGGAAGGGGGCTTTGGAATAGCCCATGGCACAGATAACGCGGCCCCAGTTGGCATCGGCGCCGAACATGGCGGCCTTGACCAGAGAGGAACCAACCACAGCCTTGGCCAGCCGCTCGGCGCACTCCTCATTGCGGGCATTCTTCACCACGCAGGTAAGCAGGCGGCTGGCACCCTCGCCGTCGGCGGCGATCTTTTTGGCCATAGTCTTGCACAGGGTGGAAAGCAGCTCATAGAACTTGTCATAGTCCTCGTTCTTCCACTCGATGAGCTCATTGCCCGCCATGCCGTTGGCCAGCACCACGCACATGTCGTTGGTGGAGGTGTCGCCGTCCACGGTGACACGGTTAAAGCTCTTGCACACGATGTCACGCAGGGCATCCTCCAGCATCTCGTGGGTGATGGCGCAGTCGGTGGTAACGAAGCACAGCATGGTACCCATGTTGGGATGGATCATGCCGGAGCCCTTGACAATGCCGCCCACGGTGACGGTCTTGCCTCCGATCTCACAGGACAGGGCCACTTCCTTTTTCACCGTGTCGGTGGTCATAATGGCCCGGGCGGCGCTGTCGGAAGCTGCCTCGTCCGCAGCCAGCTTTGCAGCGGCGGCAGGCAGGCCCTTCTGGATGGCTTCAATGTTGATGGTCTGGCCGATGACGCCGGTAGAGGCCACCACGAAATCCTCCGCCTTGCGGCCGGTCAGGTCGGCGGCAGCCTGCGCCATGGCCTTGGCATTCTCATGGCTCATGGGGCAGCAGGCATTGGCATTGCCGCTGTTGGCCACCACACCCCAAGCCACACCGTTTTCCAGATGCTCCATGGTCACATAGACGGGAGCGGCCTTCACACGGTTCAGGGTATAAGTACCGGCAGCGGTACATTCCTTCTCGGACAGGATGAAGGCCAGATCGTTCTTGTCGGGGTTGCTGTTCTTCTTCACACCGGCATGGACACCGGCAGCCTTGAACCCCTTTGCGGCGCAGACGCCGCCATTGATTTCTTTTATCATAACACTACCTCTTTTCAAGAGAGTAAAGAGTTAAGAGTGGAGAGTGAAGATCATCCCTTTTTCCATTCTTCACTCTTCTATCTTCACTCTGCTGCAAGTCCTGTTGTCTCGTCAAAGCCCAGCATTAAGTTCATATTCTGTACGGCAGCTCCGGAAGCGCCCTTACCCAGGTTATCAAACTGGGCGGTGATGAGGGTCTGCCCCTCATGGCCGGAGACGGTCAGCTCCAGATAGTCCTTGCCTGCCAGCGCGTTGGCATACACGCGGGGACCGCCGCCAAAGGGTGCCATACGCACCATGGTCTGCCCCTCGTAGTAGCCGCACAGCATCTCGTAGATATTTTGGGCGGTGGGCTTACCCTTGAGCAGATGGTTGTGCAACAGGACGCTGGTAGCCATGCCCTTGTAAATGTCGCCCAGAATGGGGACGAACACAGGGGGGTGGTCCAGCCCCGCCAGCTTCTGCATCTCGGGCAGGTGCTTATGGGTCAGGCCGATGGCATAGGGGGCGGGAGCATCCAGCAGAGGACTGCGGTCCTCGGCCTCATACTCGGCAATGAGCTTTTTTCCGCCGCCGGAGTAGCCGGTCAGGGAATAGCAGGTCACGGGATAATCCGCAGGCAGAACATTCATCGCGGACAGTGGTGCCGTTCCCGCCAAAAAACCGGTGGCATGACAGCCGGGGTTAGCCACCCGCTTGGCCGTCTTGATGCGCTCTCTCTGACCGGCCAGCAGCTCGGCAAAGCCGTAGACCCAGCCGTCCGCCGTGCGGTGGGCGGTGGAGGCATCGATGACCCGGGTGTTTGGGTTGTCGATGAGGGAGACAGCCTCGATGGCTGCTGCATCGGGCAGGCACAGGAACACCAGATCTGCCGCATTAATGAGCTTTTTGCGCTCGGCGGTGTCCTTGCGCTTGTCCTCGTCAATGAGCAGCAGCTCAATGTCCTGCCGTCCGCCCAGCCGCTCGTAGATTTGAAGGCCGGTGGTGCCTTCCTTACCGTCTATGTATACCTTCGGTTTGTTGCTCATAACCATCGTTCCTATCTTGATCAGCCCCGCTGGGCGATGAATTCTTCCATGTTGGCGATCTGCTTCTCCACAGACTCACGGGCAGGTCCGCCGTAGACCTTTCGGCCGTTGACACAGGTCTTCAGGGCCAGAGCCTCGTACACATCCTCGTCAAACAGGCCGGAAATGGCGCGGAAGTCGCGCAGAGTCATGGTGTCCAGCGTCTCGCCGTTCTTGATACACATGTTGACCAAACGGCCCACGATCATATAGGCCTCACGGAAAGGCATGCCCTTCTTGACCAGATAGTCGGCACAGTCTGTGGCATTGATAAAGCCGCCGGAGGCCGCCTTGGCCATGTTCTTGGGCCGGACCACCAGAGTGTCTACCATGGCGGCGAACACAGGCACGCACATCTGCACGGTGTCAATGGCATCGAACACCGGCTCCTTATCCTCCTGCATATCCTTGTTATAGGCAAGAGGCAGACCCTTCATCACGGTGAGCAGGGTGATGAGCGAGCCGTACACGCGGCCGGTCTTGCCCCGGACCAACTCGGCCACGTCAGGATTTTTCTTCTGAGGCATAATGGACGAGCCGGTGGAATAGGCATCGTCCAGATCCACGAACTTGAACTCCCAGGAGCACCACAGAATGATCTCCTCGGAGAAGCGGGACAGGTGCATCATCAGAATGGACAGGTCACTGAGCAGTTCCAGCGCAAAGTCACGGTCGCTGACACCGTCCATGGAGTTGTCCATAGGCTTGGCAAAGCCCAGCGCCTGCGCGGTCTGGAAGCGGTCCACGGGATAAGTGGTGGTGGCCAGCGCACCGGAGCCCAGAGGACACTCGTCCAGCCGCTCCAGACAGTCCTCCAGACGGGTAATGTCCCGGCGCAGCATGTTGGCATAGGCCATCATGTAATGGGCAAAGGTGGTGGGCTGGGCACGCTGCAGATGGGTGTAACCGGGCATGACCGTGTCCAGATTTTCTTTGGCCTTGTTGATGAGCACCTTCTCCAGTGCCACCACCTGAGCGATGATAACGGGGATCTGCTCGCGCACGTACATGCGGAAGTCCACCGCTACCTGATCGTTGCGGCTGCGGGCAGTGTGCAAACGCTTGCCCGTATCACCGATGCGCTGGGTAAGCAGCGCCTCGATGTTCATGTGGATGTCCTCGTTGTCCAGAGAGAACTGCACCTGATCGGCCTCAATGTCGTCCAGAATGACCTTGAGTCCTTCGATGATCTTATCAGCCTCGGACTGCTCGATGATGCCCTGCTTGCCCAGCATGCCCGCATGGGCGATGGAGCCGGTGATGTCCTGACGGTACATCCGGGCATCAAAGCCGATGGAGGAGTTAAAATCGTTGACCAGCGTATCCGTTTCCTTCTGGAATCGTCCTGCCCAGAGTTTCATAATACAACCCAGCCTTTCGCTGAAAAATGCGGAATGCAGGGGCGGCCTGCGCCGCCCCTGCTACGCTTCGCAATTTGCCACCGCAGTGGCAAATGAAATCCAATCATTTTTCCCGGCGACATGTGCGTCGGGAAAAATTCATCTCAGGCTGCAAACGTGCCGGCGAAGCCGGTGCGCTGCCGCAGCCTGCATCCTACTCAAATAAAAGCGAATGCTTTTATTTGAAGGAATTAAAGTTTACCGAGATCACGCAGGCCCAGAACGGTATCGGACAGTCCCCACAGGTTGATAAAGCCGGTGGCATCGGCCTGGTTATAGTCGCTCTCGCCGAAGGTAACGATGTCCTCTGAGTACAGGGTGCAGGGAGAGGTAACGGAGGAGGTGATGATGTTGCCCTTGTAGAGCTTCAGCTTCACCTGACCGGTGACGTACTTCTGCGTGTCCACAGCAAAGGCCTGCAGCGCCTCACGCAGAGGGGTAAACCACTTGCCGTTGTAGATCAGGTCGGCAAAGTCCACAGCCAGCTTGCGCTTGGCATGCATGGTGTCCTTGTCCAGCGTGATCTGCTCCAGCACCTCGTGGGCGCGGTACAGGATGGTGCCGCCGGGAGTCTCGTACACACCGCGGTCCTTCATACCGGTCATGCGGTTTTCCACGATGTCCAGCAAACCGATGCCGTTGGCGCCGCCCACCTTGTTCAGCTCGGCAATGATTTCGCTGGCCTTCATCTTCTTGCCGTCCAGAGCCACGGGCCAGCCCTTTTCAAAGTCCAGAGTGACCACGGTGGGCTGCTCGGGAGCCTGGAAGGGAGAAATGCCCATCTCCAGGAAGCCGGGCTTATCATACTGAGGCTCGTTGGCGGGATCCTCCAGATCCAGACCCTCGTGG
>JAZNTL010000140.1:0-9908 GCA_045591745.1 Lawsonibacter sp. | reverse complement strand
AAGCCCTGCATTCCAAATGGAATGCCGGGCTTTTGCCGTCTTGGGAAACAAGTTTTCGTTCCGTCCCACATACAAATAGTGGAGAGGTGAAGATTATGGCGGAGAAACGGCGGACCGGGCTCCTGGAAAAAACAGCTCAGGTGTTTGACCTGCCTGCGGATGTGGTGGCGGGGCTTCCACGACTGGAATTGGTAGGGGACAGGGAACTGCGCATGGAAAACCACCGGGGCATTTTGGCCTATGGTACGCAGGAAATACACATCAGCGGCGGTGTGTTCGGTGTCAAAATATGTGGGCAGGAACTGGAATTGCGCACCATGAATGCGCTGGAACTGCTGATCACCGGGTACATTACAGACATCCACATTATATAGGGGGGGAGTCCATGCAGAGCTTGGTCAATTATGCTCGGGGCTGGGTGCGGCTGGTTGTCTGCGGGGCATTTCCGGAACGGCTTTTAAATCTGTGCGCACAGCGGGATTTGACATTCTGGGGTGTGGAATGGGTGGACAGCCAAACCCTGCGCCTGACCCTTCTGCGTCGGGATACGGGCAAGCTGGAGGAATTGGCCCGGCGAGCCGGATGTACCGTAGAGGTGGAACATCGGGCAGGACTGCCGAGCTTTTTGGGGCGGTTTCGCAAACGGTACGCTTTTTTGCTGGGGCTGAGCCTTTCCGTGTTGGCCATCTGCCTGCTGTCCAACTTTGTGCTCACAATCGATGTGACCGGCAATGAACGAGTAGCGGACGCGGTGATCCTCACCAAACTGCGGCAGTTGGGTTTGCGCACCGGGGTGTACGGCCCTAAGCTGGACACCAAGCAGATCGCGCTGGATACTCAGCTGGCGCTGGACGACTTGGCTTGGGTGTCGGTGAATCTGTACGGCACCCGGGCACAGGTGGTGGTGCGGGAGACGGTGGAACCGCCCCAACTGCTGGAACAGGATGGAGTCAGCGATCTGGTAGCCGGGGCGGGCGGTCTTGTGCTGAGTGTGGATGCAGTAGAAGGACAGGCGAAGGTTAGAGCGGGGGACATGGTGGCCCCCGGAGATATGCTCATTTCAGGCACCGTTACCATGGAAGGGCCTCAGTATTCCGATGTGCCGCCCCGCTACCTTTATGTTCGGGCGGCGGGGACTGTGTGGGCACGAACCTGGCGCACCGTCAGTGCCGCCATTCCCATCCATGCCACGGTCAAGGAATATACCGACGAAGCAAAAACACGGTGGTCCGTTGGAATTTTTGACCGCCGCATCAATTTTTATAGAAATGGTAGCATTTCAGGGAAGAATTATGATAAAATAAGTAAAACCCATACCGCTGTCCTGCCCGGAGGGCAGGTGCTTCCCATCTCCTTGACCGGGGAGACGCTTCGATTCTGGAAACCCGCCCAGGTGCAGGTGGACACCGTAGCGGCGCAGGAACTGTTGGAGCATCAGCTTTCCGACCGGTTGGAACAGCTGGTGGGACAGGACGGAACGGTGGTCACCGTAGACTGGTCTGCCCGCATTGCGGACGGAGTGCTTACGGTGACCGGTGTGGCCGAGTGCGAAGAACAGATCGCCCGACCCACCCCAACACGAAATATCAGCGGGGAACAGACCGCCGGATAGGAGAACAGGTGCGAATGATAGAACAAAGCATCAGCATGGAACGACTGGAGGAAGCCATCAACATTTTCGGCTCCTTCGATGAGAATATCCGCATCATTGAACAGGAGCTGTCCGTCAGTGTAGTCAACCGGGACAGCGTGCTCAAGGTGACGGGGGAGGGCGAGGGCGTCATGTACGCCGTCAAGGCCATCGAGGCTCTCATGTCCCTGTCCGCCCGGGGCGAGGTCATCAACGAACAGAACGTGCGCTATATCATCCAGCTGGTGCAGGAAGGCCGGGAGAGCCAGATCAGCCAGCTGGCGGGTGACGTGCTGTGCGTGACCGCCAAGGGAAAGCCTATCAAGGCCAAGACCTTGGGGCAGAAGAAGTATGTGGAAGCCATTAAGGATAATGTGGTCACACTGGGCATCGGCCCGGCCGGTACGGGCAAGACCTATCTGGCCGTGGCCGCGGCCGTGGCCGCATTCCGGGCCAAGGAAATCAACCGCATCATCCTCACCCGCCCGGCTGTGGAAGCGGGAGAGCGGCTGGGCTTCCTGCCCGGTGACCTGCAGTCCAAGGTGGACCCCTATCTGCGGCCCTTGTACGATGCCCTGTTTGATATGCTGGGTGCGGAGACCTATCAGAAGTATCTGGAGCGGGGCAACATCGAGGTGGCTCCGCTGGCCTATATGCGCGGCCGCACTCTGGACGACTCCTTTATCATCCTGGACGAGGCCCAGAACACCAGCCGGGAGCAGATGAAAATGTTTCTGACCCGTCTGGGCTTTGGATCAAAAATCGTCATTACCGGCGACATTACCCAGATCGACCTGCCTGCGGACAAGGTGTCCGGTTTGCGTGAGGCCATGCGGGTGCTCAAGGGTGTGGAGGATATTGCTATCTGCCGTTTGACGGACTCCGACGTGGTGCGCCATGCCCTTGTTCAGCGCATCATCAAGGCCTACGAGGTGGACGAGGAAAAGAAGGACAAGGGGAAACGATGAATGAACCATCAAATTATTTTTGACGCGGAAGTGGACGTGCCGGTCGGGCTGGAAGAACAGCTGAGCACCGTCATTGCCGCCGCGCTGACCGCCGAACAGGTGGATGTTCCCTGTGAAGTGAATATCCTTGTCACAGATGACAGCGCAATCCATCAGATCAATCTGGATATGAGAAATGTGGACAGGCCCACCGATGTGCTGTCCTTTCCCATGTTTGAGCTTGCTCCCGGTGAAAAGCCGGGGGCAGAAGATGCCGACCCGGATACCGGACTTGTGCCGCTGGGGGACATGGTGCTCTCTTTGGAGCGAGCCAGAGCACAGGCCGAGGAGTTCGGTCACAGCGTGGGACGGGAGATCAGTTATCTGGCCGTCCACTCCGTCCTCCACCTGCTGGGCTACGACCACATGGACGAGGGCGAGATGAAAGCCCAGATGCGGGGCAGGGAAGAGGCCATCCTGTCCGGACTGGGTATTAACAGAGAATAACTGCTCAAGAAAGTTGAGGATCAATTATATGTCGATCAAAAAATCCGGTATTATCACCATCTGCGGCCGGACCCACAAAACATAAATGTTTTGCGGGGACCCTTGAAAATTTAAATGCTCGGGCGAAGTGAATTCGCCCTGCGCAATTCCCGACCTTGTCGGGAATTTACGGCGCAAAAGCGCCGCCCCACGTTGTGGGGCCCCGTTGGGCCGTAAGATAGTTTTTTGTAAGTGGAGAAAGAAAAATATGATCAAAAAATCCGGTATCATCACCATCTGCGGACGGCCCAATGTGGGCAAGTCCACCCTGACCAATGCCTTTGTGGGGGAGAAGGTGGCCATCGTCACCAACAAGCCACAGACCACCCGCAACCGCATCTGCGCCATTCTCAACCGGGGCGAGAGTCAGTTCGTATTCGTGGACACTCCCGGTCTGCACAAGGCCCGCACCCGACTGGGCGACTACATGGTCAACGTGGTCAAAGAGAGCGTGTCCGACGTGGACGCGGTCCTGTTGCTGGTGGAGCCCATTGCCAACATCGGCGCTCCGGAGCAAGAGCTGATCGACCGCATCAAAAAGCTGGGTTGTCCCGCGGTGCTGGTCATCAACAAGGTGGACACGCTGGAGCACAAGGAAGAACTGTTGGAGGTCATTCAGGTATACAGTCAGGCCCACAGCTTCAATGCCGTTGTGCCAATCAGCGCCAAGAATAACGAGGGTGTGGAGGAACTGCTGAACCTGCTGGAAAACTATCTGGCGCAGGGGCCTCAGCTGTTCCCGGACGATATGGTCACCGACCAGCCCGAGCGGCAGGTCATGGCGGAGATCCTGCGTGAAAAACTGCTCCTGTGTCTGGACAAGGAGATCCCCCACGGTACCGCTGTAGAGATCACCAAATTCTCCGAGCGGGATGACGAGGTCATCGAGTGCGATGCCACCATCTACTGCGAGAAGAACAGTCACAAGGGTATCATCATCGGCAAGGGTGGAGCTATGCTGAAAAAGGTTTCTTCCTCCGCCCGGCGGGATATGGAAAAATTCATGGGCACCAAAGTCTTTTTGCAAACTTGGGTGAAGGTGAAAGAGAACTGGAGAGACAACCCCGCTGCCATTCAGAATTTCGGCTATCGAAAAGAAAACTGACAGGATAATAAAAAATCCGCGCTTCCCATTGGGAAGTGCGGATTTTTTGTTGGGTATCAGGGCAGGTTTTTGCGGAAAAACTCCTGCGCGTTCTTATACATGATGCCCTGAGCCAGTTCTTCGGACATGCCGCGCCGCAAAAGATACTCATAGATCCCGGCGGCTTTGGTGGGGGTGTTCAGACAATCAGGCAGGGTAGCACCATCATAGTCGGAGCCGAGAGCCAGATTCTTCTGTGCGCCCAGAGCGAAGAAATGCTCAATGTGACGGTACAGGGAGTCAAGGCTCTCCACGACCCCGTCATCTTCCAGGAACTTGACAAAGTAATTCAGTCCGATCAGGCAGTCGCGTTTGACCATTTCGCGAATCATCTCATCGGTTAGATTGCGTTTGTGACCGCAGACGGAACGGGCATTGGAGTGGGTGGCCACAAAGGGCTTTTGGGCCACGGCCAGCAGATCGGCAAAGCCCGTATCATTCAGATGGGATACGTCGATCAGGATGCCGTGCTTTTCCAGCTCCGGGATCACGGCCTTGCCAAAGTCGGTCAGCCCCTTCTGGGTGGTGTGGCCGGAGCCGATCTCATAATCGCCGTTCCACACCAGAGTCATACAGCGCACACCCTGATCGGCGAGGGTCTTGATGCGGGACAGGTCCCCGTTGATGGGGGTGCCGTTTTCAATGGTCAGGAACGCGGCGGTCTTGCCCGCGGCCCATGCCGCTTCCATGTCTGCCGCACCACGGCAGGGGACGACCCGGTCGGCGTACAGCTTCATCTGACGCTCAAAGTTGAGGCGGTTTTTCTCGAAATAGTCCACAGCGGCCTGACCCTGCTCCTCGTCGGGGATAAACACAGCGTAGAACTGAGCCCAGTGCACACCATCGGGCATGGCGCTCAAAGAGAGCACGCGCTCCGGGTCATCCAGCGTGTTGGGGTTGCCGGTGTTGGCATACTTCCAATCCGCAAGGGTGTCACAGTGCAGGTCGATCAGTGCGTAAGGTTTCATAGAATTACTCCATTTCGAATTAAATGGGGAGCGGAGCAAACTCCGCTCCCCATTGTGTGATAGGGAAGATGGTGTGCTCAGGTCATCCGAAGATGGACATGACATAGCCCACACCAATGCCGCCGAAGGTGCCGACCACATAGCCCATCAGAGCCATCAGAACACCAACGGAGACCAAAGAACCACTGTAGGAGGCGGCCAGAATGGGAGCAGAAGCAGTGCCGCCGATGTTGGCCAGAGAGGCCACACCGCAGGTAAACATATCCAGCTTGAATACCTTGGCAGCCACCAGCATCAGCAGACCGTGGAAGGCCAGGATCACGAAGCCGGCAAGGATCCACCATGCCATACCCTGCTCCAGCAGCTCCATGAAGGAGGCGCGGGAAGCAATCAGGGCAATGACCATGTAGAGCATAATGTTGGACAGCTCGGTAGAACCGGCGATCTTGCCCACAGGAGTCATGGCCAGCACCAGGCCCAGAATGGAGATCAGAACGATGCGGTAAGTGGCAACGTCAAATACCTGCAGGAAAGCAGGAGCAGCGTCACGCAAACTGGTGCCCAGGTTGGTGCACACAGCGGAAGCGATCAGGGACAGGCCCAGCAGGAACATCAGGGAGGGGAAGTCGATGGTCTTCTTCTTGGTGTCGGCAAACTCGGCCTCCAGGCGGCGGGAGACCTCATCCAGCTTGGTGGTATCGGCCTTCACCCACTTGTTGAACTTGGGAGCCAGATTGATGGCCCACAGCAGGAACATGACCCAGATGGAGTAGTCGATGGAGTCCACAATGGACGCGCCGGCCAGCTGAGTCTCGGTGGCCTGCAGAGCATCGGAGACGGCGACCAGGTTGCCGGAACCGCCCATCCAGCTGCCGCACAGAGCGCCCAGACCGCGCCAGGCGCCTTCGCCCAGCAGGGGGTTCATAACCGCGTAGGTTGCGATGAAGGCGATGGCGATAGAGATGGTGGCGCAGAAGAAGCCCAGTAGCATCTTGGGGCCCAGCTTCAGGATCTGCCGGATATCGCAGCGCAGCAGCATCAGGAAGATCATAGCGTACAGGATGGGATTACGCACCGCGTTATAAGCGTCCTTGGTGGCGGCGGTGTCCCAAATGCTGAAGGTACAGCAGATCATGCCGATCAGGTACAGCAGAACCACAGGGGGGACATAGTCAAAGAACTTGGACTTTGTCATTTTTTGCAATCCAATCAGACATGCGGCGATGAACGCCAGGGTGGCAATGTAAGTAAAGCCGTTGGTGATCATGTGTTTCTCTCCTTCTTATGTTTTTTATATATGCGGACCGAACACGGCGGTCCGAACATACCCGGAAAAGGAATCCGAACAAAATAAAAGCTCCAGGACAAACAAGACATTGGATGACGCCGGTTTGGCTGGAGTTGGTTTATGCAGGTATGGGGAAGTGCCTTCATATTAAACCATATGCAGGTGGGCCTTATGATAGAATTATTATAATCGATTGTCGTGAAATCGTCAAGAGCCACCTGAATATGACATGCGGTTTTTGTTCAAATTGGATGATGGATTTGCGTCCTTGAAGCAGAAAGGTAGATGTGCTATAATGTGAACAAATCCGGAGGAGAAAACCGAATACTTAATTTTCCACACATGACCCTGCGCCAGTGGGACAGCCTAAGAACAAGGAGGCGGTGTCATGGACGAACAGGGATTGTGGAAGTTGTTTTTCGCCACCGGATCGCCGCTGGTGTGGCTCGCCATCCGGCAGGAGCGGGAAGAGGAACAGGCGAAATCCGCCTTTGTGGAGCGGGACGAACGGGAATTGATTTAGGGCGGTTTCCGCCCGTTACATAAACAGAGGTGCTTGTTATGCACATGGTCACCCACGCACTGGTGTTGCGGGAAGTGAATTATAAGGAGTCGGACAAGATATTGACCGTTCTCACCCGTGAGAACGGCAAGATGACCCTGTCTGCCCGGGGCTGCCGAAAAAAGGGCAGCGCCATTGCGGCCGCCAGTCAGCTGCTGGTGTGGTCGGAAATGACTCTGTACGAATACCAGGGCCGCTGGGCTGTGAAAGAAGCCAACACGGACCGGGAATTTCTCGGGATGCGAAACGACCTTGAAAAGCTGGCACTGGGCTGCTACTTTGCTGAAATGGCGGAACTGCTCACGGTGGAGGACGTGCCTGCTCCGGAGCTGTTGTCCCTGCTGCTCAACAGCCTGCATGCCCTTGATAAAATGGATAAGCCCCCTGCACTGGTCAAGGCCGCTTTCGAATTGAAAGTAATGTGCCTTGCTGGGTACGAGCCTATTCTGGACGCCTGTGCTATTTGCGGCGCACAGCCGGAACAACCCCGGTTTCACCTGTCCGAGGGAGTGCTCCACTGTGCATCCTGTCGGGACGAGGTGGGGGAGGGGATCTCCATGCCCCTGACCCCGGCCGCCCTTTCTGCCATGCGGCATGTGGCTTACGGTGACCCAAAGCGTCTGTTTTCCTTCCTGCTGGATGAGGTTTCCTTAAAACAGATGGGAGATGCCTGTGAAGCCTATATGCTCACCCAGCTGGAGCGAGGCTTTGGTACCTTGGATTTTTACAAACAGATGAGCTTGCCTACATAGATAAAAGCCCGTGCCGGAAGGCACGGGCTTTTATCAGCCTACCTCGATTGCGTCTACGGGACAGCTCTCGGCCGCCTCCTGTGTCTGACCCTCATATTCCGGGGCAATCTCGTCCCGGGCGGCGGCCACACCCTCGTCCGTCATGGTAAATACGGCAGGGCAGATACCGGTGCACAGGCCGCAGCCGATGCAGTTGGAATTGACGTGTGCTTCCATTGCGTGCTCTCCTTTCCGCGAAGTGGAGTTAGCTTGCCCGGGGATGAGAGGGCATATACCGAAAAAAGCTTGAAATTGCAAAAGAAAAATTAAATTTATACTTGACGGGAAAACGTGGTCATGCTATAATTCCAAATTGCGGTGATGGGGTCATTCTGCCCAAAATCGCCCGGTAACTCCGGTAAATCTAAGCCGTTGAGAGGTGCGCCATGGCAGCAGAGCTGATGACCTCGCCCAAGGTAGTCGGGGCCAAACAAGTCCGCCGCGCACTGGAAAAAGGCAGTGTCGTTCGGCTCTATATCGCCCGGGATGCCGACCCCGCCCTGCTCCAACCTCTGGTGCAGAAAAGTGTGGATCTGGGTGTGCGCGTGGAGCAGTTCGACTCCATGAAGCTGCTTGGCGAAGCCTGCGGAATTGCCGTGGGTGCCGCGGTGGCCGCACTGCTTAAGTAAACGCTGATTAAAGTCATCGTCGGCAGCTTGCGGAAATTTTCGGTGCTAAATGCGTTGTGATTTTTTGGAATAAACAAATTATTCCTGCAAAATCACGCCTGTTTATCCCTCGAAACTTTCTCGCAATCTGCTCTTGCCGATTTGATCATCGTTTACTCGTGACCGGCGGCAAAATTATTCGGTTTTAGCAGAATAAGCCAAGGCTTATTTTGTTAAAATAATATTTGTACTTTTGAAGAAAGGAGGAAAATCGAATGCCTACGTTCAATCAGCTGGTTCGCAAGGGCCGCGCTCAGTTGACCGACAAGTCCACTGCTCCCGCCCTGCAGAAAGGCCTGAACACCCTGAAGAACAAGTCCACCGACCTGCCTTCTCCCCAGAAGAGAGGTGTGTGCACTGCCGTTCGTACCGCCACCCCCAAGAAGCCTAACTCCGCTCTGCGTAAGATCGCCCGTGTGAAGCTTACCAATGGTCAGGAAGTTACCGCTTACATCCCCGGTGTCGGCCACAACCTGCAGGAGCACTCCGTGGTCATGATCCGCGGCGGCCGTGTTAAGGACCTTCCCGGTGTGCGTTACCACATCATCCGCGGCACTCTGGATACCCAGGGCGTCAACGGCCGTATGCAGGCCCGTTCCAAGTACGGTGCCAAGCGTCCCAAGGCCGGCAAGAAGTAATCGCAAGATTGCTTAGGACAACATGTCCAACCTGAATTGCATTGTGCGTTTGCGCAAGGCAACCGCCTTGCCGAGCGTTTACCTATATAATAGGCAGACCTCGGACAGGCATTACACATCATGCAAAAGCATGATGAGTACCTATGATTTCTAATATTTTAAGAAGGAGGGAAGCAACATGCCCAGAAGAGGTAATGTCCCCAAGCGGGAGATCCTGCCCGATCCCCTTTACAACTCTGTGCTGGTTACCAAGCTGACCAACAGCATCATGCTGGATGGTAAGAAGGGTGTTGCTCAGAAGGTCGTTTACGGCGCTTTTGAGATCATCCAGGAGAAGACCGGCAAGGACCCCATGGAGGTCTTCGCTGCCGCCATGGAGAACATCATGCCCTCCCTGGAGACCAAGTCCCGCCGCGTGGGCGGTTCTACCTATCAGGTCCCCATGGAGGTTCGCCCCGAGCGCCGTCAGACCCTGGGTCTGCGCTGGCTGACCACTTATTCCCGCAACCGCAGCGAGAAGACCATGAAGGAGCGTCTGGCCGGCGAGGTCATGGACGCTGCCAACAACGTTGGCAACGCTGTGAAGAAGCGTGAGGACGTGCACAAGATGGCCGAGGCCAACAAGGCGTTCGCTCACTACCGCTGGTAATACGGAGGAAGTATCATGGCTCGTAAAGTTACTCTGGAAAATACCAGAAATATCGGCATCATGGCTCACATTGATGC
>JAZNTL010000139.1:0-2515 GCA_045591745.1 Lawsonibacter sp. | reverse complement strand
GTGACGGTGACGGTCAACGCACTGGTGTGCCTCGTCATCACCGCTGTGGTGCTGACGGTGCTGTTTGTGCTGCTGCGCTTCAGCAAGTGGGGCTTGTCCGTCCGTGCAACGGCCTCCAATGAGTATGTGGCAGGTATGCTGGGTATCAACACCTACGTCATCACCGCCATCTCCTGGGGCTTGGCAGGCGCGCTGGGCACGCTGGCAGCTACCATGAACGGCGGCATCAATCAGGTGGGTCCCTATTTCATGACCTCCTATCAGGTCAACGCCTTCCTGGCGGGCATCCTCGGTGGCTTCTCCACCTTCTACGGCCCTGTGGTGGCGGCGTTCCTGCTGCCCCTTGCCAACAACCTGGTGGTATATCTGGCAAACGTCATAGGTAAACCCGAGCTGAGCAGCTGGTCCTTGGTCATCGTCTATGGCCTGGCACTGGTACTGATCTTCTTTAAGCCCGAAGGTCTGTTCGGCAAGCGTACAGTGAAGAAGGTGTGAGCCTATGGATAAGTATTTGTATGAAAAGTATAGCCTCTTCGGCACAAAGCCGAAAGAGCAGCGTGGCCTGACGGCCCGCGCCCGCGGTGTTTTGGCAAATCCCCTCCATCACTATCTGCTGTTCGGCATCGTGATGCTGGTGGTGGGTTTCCTCTCCGCCAATAAGATTTTGCCCTATTCCCTCCAGTCCGGCATGGCCATCACCTTCGCCTACTCTCTGGCTTCGGTGGGTTTCTGCCTGCTGATGGGTTACTCCGGCCTTGCCTCTCTGGGCACCGGCGGATTTATGGGCATCGGCAGCTACTCCATCCACTTTATTATGACCGAGTCCGGCCTGCCCTTCGGTGTGGCGCTGGTGGTGGCACTGGCCATCGGCGTGGTGCTGGGTCTCATCGTCGGCGTGGTGTCGCTGCGAATTGAAGGTATTTACCTCGTTATTCTCACGCTGGGTCTTTCCGAGATCCTCCGTAACCTCTACATTGCCGTGCAGGACAGCATTTACCTCTCCACATTGAAGCTCTTCGGCCTGACCATCAGCCGCAGCGATTCCGTGTATGTGGTGACGGTGCTGCTGGTGATCGTGATGATGCTGACCCATAACCTGATCGTCAGCCCCACGGGCCGCGCCATGCTGGCAATGAAGAATAGCACCGCCGCAGCACAGGCCATGGGCATCAGCTTGATGAAGTATCGCCTGCTGGCCTTCGTCATCTGCACGGTCTACGCGGTGCTCTCCGGTATGATGCTGATGATCACCGTCCGCTCCGCCATGGCGACCGATGCCAGCGGCTTCTACGCCCTCATTACCTCGCTGAACATTCTGGCGGCGGTCATTATCGGTGGTTTCCGCTCCATCTGGGGCGCCGTGTTCGGTACATTCATTATGTACGGCTTGCAGACCATGCTCCTAAACCCCATCCCCTTCCTGCAGGAGAATCCCGTGATCATCACCTTCGTCTCCGGCATCTTGGTGGTGCTGGTGGTGATGTTCTACCCCGGCGGTGTGGCACAGCTGGTACAGGAAGTCCGCGGTAAGATCCGCAAGAAGCGCTTGGCAAGAAGGGAGGCAAAGTATGGCAAAGACTAAATTACTCCCCTCTGCACAGCAGCGTCTGCTGAAGCTGCAGCGTAAGCGCCGCGGCTTGCAGTTGGAGTTGGAGGAGCTGGAACACGTTCTCTCCCTCCGCCGCGAGAAGAGCTTGAGCCGCTACGGTGCCAAGCTGGATAAGGACTTGATGAAGGCCGCTTTCGCCGCCTGCGACAAGGAAGAATACGCACAGCGTCAGCTGGATGCAGCGCTGCAGCGGTTCGATGTGAAGCAGAATTTAGATCGCCGCGCCGTGAACCACGGCTGCGCCAAGGCCATCTTTGAGGCCGTTGCCAAGGGTGAGGACTGGAAGCCCCTGCTGGAAAAGCAGCGCACCGACCTCGCCGCCCTTGAGAGCAAACGGGCAGGGGAAGCCGCCCGGCTGGAGAAGGAAAAAGAAGCCTTCTTAGCAAAGAACACCACTGCTGATGAAAGCGCCTACGAAACTGCCAAGGCAGCGGCGCTGGAGCAGTACAACAAGAAAAAAGCGGAGCTGGAGAGTAAGGACAGCGCCGCTTTGGAGAAAAAGCAAGCCACTCTTCGCAGCCGTATCGCCGCGTTGGACAGCAAGATCGAAGCTCTCCACGGCAGCGCTAAGAGCATTGAGCTCCCCGAGGATGTGCTGCTGCGTGTGGAAGGTCTGAAGATGTACTTCGGCGGCCTTAAGGCCGTGGATGATGTGACCTTCGATGTGAAAAAGGGCGAGATCTTCGGTCTCATTGGCCCCAACGGCGCAGGTAAGACCACGGTCTTTAACTGCATCACCCGTTTCTACGACGCCACCGACGGCGACATCCACTTCTGCAACAAGGATAACGAAGTGGTCGACCTCCGTGGCTTCCAGGTCCACGATGTGATCTTGCAGGGCGTGGCCCGCACCTTCCAGAACGTGGAGCTGGTGAAGGAGATCAGCGTGCTGGATAACCTGCTGGT
>JAZNTL010000138.1:0-4085 GCA_045591745.1 Lawsonibacter sp. | reverse complement strand
AAGGGAATGCAGGATTTTGAACAGACCGGCAAGGACTCCATCGAGCTGGTCACCCGGGGCAATCTGGGTCGACAGGAAGGTATCCTCACCCTGTCTTACGAGGAGAGCGAGCTGACCGGGCTGGAGGGCACCCTGACCACCATTCAGGTGGAGCCGGAACGGGTCACCATGCTGCGCACCGGCCAGGTGAACACCCAGATGGTCTTTCAGGAAGGCCGCCGCCACCTGTCCATGTACAACACCCCCTACGGGGCCATGGCGGTCGGTGTAAATACCCGTCACCTGTATGCGGAGCTGGACGAAGCCGGCGGCGATATCGAGATCGATTATGCCATCGAGATCGACCATGCCATCGTGGGCCGCAACGTGTTCCAGATCAATGTCAAGCAGGCAGACAGCTTCCCTATCAAGCAGTAAACTTTATCTTTTTGAAGGTGTGATATACAAATGAGCAACATGATCCAGCAGGCCAAGCAGCAGGTGGCCGCACTGACCGCAGCCGCCTATGAAAAGGCCGCAGCCGCAGGCGCGCTGCCCGCAGGCGCGGAAGTAAAGGCCACCATCGAGATCCCCAAGGACACCGCCCACGGCGACTACGCCTCCTCCTTTGCCATGGCGGGGGCCAAAGCCCTGCACATGGCCCCCCGTGCCATCGCCCAGACCATTGTGGATAATCTGGAGCTGGAGGGCAGCTACTTTGACAAGGTGGAGATCGCCGGTCCCGGCTTCCTGAACTTCACTCTGGGCGCCAAGTGGTACGGCGAAGTGCTCTGCGCCATCGAAAACGAGGGCAAAAGCTACGGTTCCACCGACGAGGGCAAGGGCGAAAAGGTCATGGTGGAGTTCGTCTCCGCCAACCCCACCGGCCCCATGCACATGGGCAACGCCCGTGGCGGCGTGCTGGGCGACACCCTTGCCAACGTGCTTACCCGGGACGGCTGTGACACGTGGAAGGAATTTTACGTGAATGATGCGGGCAATCAGGTGCACAAATTCGCCGTGTCCATCAACGCCCGGTATATGCAGCTGCTTCTGGGAGAGGAAAATTTCCCCTTCCCCGAGGAGGGCTACCACGGCAACGACATTAAAGAACTGGCTCAGGCCATCTACGACATGCACGGTGACAGCTGGAAGGACCTGCCCGAGGAGGAGCGCCTTGAGAAACTGGCCGAGTACGGCCTGTCCGTCAACATCCCCAAGATGAAGGCCGACCTGCGCCGCTACGGTATCGAGTACGATCTGTGGTTTATGGAGTCTGAGCTGCATGAGTCCGGCTATGTGGAGGAAACGGTGCAGATGCTCACCGCCAAGGGCTGGACCTATGAAAAGGACGGCGCTCTGTGGCTGGACACCACCGCCCTGCTCAAGGAGAAGTTCCTGCGGGAGGGCAAGACTCAGGAGCAGGTGGACAAGCTGGATCTGAAGGACGACGTGCTGCGCCGTGCCAACGGCTTTTATACCTACTTCGCCGCCGACATTGCCTATCATCGCAACAAGTTTGACAAGCGCGGCTTTGACAAGGTCATCAACATCTGGGGTGCTGACCACCACGGCCACGTGGCCCGCCTGCAGGCGGCGCTGGACGGTCTGGGTCTGGACGGCTCCAACCGTCTGGTCATCGTGCTGATGCAGCTGGTCAACCTGCTGCAGGACGGCAAGCCCGTGCGTATGTCCAAGCGGTCCGGCAAGGCCATCGCCCTGCACGACCTGCTGGACGAGATCAGCGTGGATGCCGCCCGTTACTTCTTCAACTCCCGCTCCTCCACCACTCCGCTGGACTTTGATCTGGATCTGGCGGTGCGTCAGGACAGCGAGAACCCCGTGTACTACGTCCAGTACGCCCACGCCCGCATCTGCTCCCTCATCGCTAATCTGGCTGCTGAGGGTGAGAGCGTGAAGATGGCAGCTGACATTGATGCCGCCGTACTGACCGACCCCACCGAGCGTGCTCTGATCAAGGCGCTGTCTCAGCTGCCCGATGAGATCCATCTGGCGGCCAAGGCCTACGACCCCAGCCGCATCAATCGCTATCTGGTGGCGCTGTCCGGTGACTTCCACCGCTTTTACAACGCCTGCCGCATCAAGGGCGAAGAGCCTGCGGTGCTGTCTGCCCGCCTAAAACTGGCCGACAGCGTGCGCAGCGTGATTGCCAACTGTCTGGCTCTGCTGGGTGTTTCCGCTCCGGAAAAAATGTAACTGCACATAAAAGCAGATGGACATGTCGTCCATCGGCTTTTTGCGCAAAAAGGAGCGAGTCGGAAATCCGACTCGCTCCTTGCGTTTTGTATGCTTACTTAACGTTGTTCAGGGCATCCTGACGGACGACCTCAGCGGCCTCCACCAGACCCTCCAGCCACTCGGCAGAGTCTTCGTTGGCGATGGCAGTGCGGGCCTCACCCTTCCACACAGGCTCGTTCTGGCCCACGAAATACATGATGTGCCAGCCCTTGGTGCTGCTGCCGGTGTTCTTCACCAGACCGGTGTCTCCGGCCTTGCGGGCGGGATCGATGGCCCAGTTGGTAAAGTCGGCAATGAACCCGGACTGAGAGGACACGTTCTCGTACAGGCCACCGTTGGCGGCAGAGCCGGGATCGGCGCTCTCGGCCTCAGCCAGAGCGGCAAAGGACTCCTCAGTGGCCTCGCCGTTCTTCCACTGGTTCAGCAGCTCCTCCGCCTTGGTCTTGGCGGCCTCATACTGCTCCTCGGTGGGGACGGTAGCCCCCTCATCCTGCTCGGCAGCCACCAGAATGTGGCGCACGTCGCCGCCCACTTCCTCGTTACGGGTGCGGCCCATAAATTCCACAACGTAGTAGCTCATGGCCTCCGCGTCCTCGATCACGGCAGCGTCGCCGGCCTTGCGGCCCGCATCCTGCAGCCACTCGGCAAAGGCGGGATCCAGATAGGCACCGGAAACGGCGCGTTCCTCATAAGCGTCGGTATGCTCGTGCTCCTCGCCCTCGGTGTGCTCGCCCTCGCCGGCAGCCTCCATAAAGTCAACACCGGACTGCACCTTAGCCAGCACGGCATCAGCCTTAGCCTTGGCTTCCTTCAGCAGGGCATCCTCATCCTTTGTCTCATCCTCAGCTGCGGGGAAGATAGCAAAGTTATAGTCGAACAGGTCCATGGTGTCCTTGTTCTCGGCATAGTAGCTGTCCAACTGCTCGTCGGTGTAGGTCAGCTGCTCGGTATAGGCGGTCTGGAACTCGTAAGCCAGCTGGCTCTCACGCATATACTTCTCATAGCTGCCCTTGTTCATACCGCGGCCGTAAACGGCCTTCAGGTAGGAGTTAACGGTAGCAAAACCGTTGCGGGCGGAAGCGGCCACCAGATCGTCCATGGCCTGCTCCACCTCGGCAGCGCCCTCTTCGGACAGCTTGACACCCTCAGCCTCAGCCTGAGCGGCCAACACCTTGGTCTGGGCCAGGGCGGTAACGGCCTCGTCCAGCAGCTGATCGTGCCAGGTGGTACCCTCTTCCTCGTTATACATCTGGGTTGCAGGGTCTTTGGTGGGATCAAAGCCCACGTCGATGCCGTACTGAGAATACATATAGTACCGGTTCATGGCGCTGTTGTAGTGGTACTGCACCTCGGTAACGGAATAATCCTTACCGGCCACGGTCACTGCGGCCTCACGGCTCTGGAAGATGCCGGAGTTCCAAATCAGCAGCGCAGCGGCTGCCACGGCGCACACGCCGCCGATCACGGAATAAAGGATGGTATTGCGCTTGGCCTGAGCGGCCTCCTGCTGGGCCTTAAGTTGCTTTTCGCTGAACACTTCCGCCTGACCCTGGCGGGACTTCTTTTCTCTGGATGCACTCACGTTGGTTCATTCCTCTCGTTCATTGGGTAATGCAGCGGGGCTGCATTTAACTATTGAATTATACAGGATAGCATACAAAGTTGCAAGAATAATTTGCACAACACCCCCTGCAATCGGACTTGTTTTACAAATTGTTCATGCTATTTCCACATATTTGGCCTTCAGCCCAGAATGGCACCCTTATCCGCACTGGACACCAGCTTGGCGTAGCGGGCCAGGTAGCCGGTCTTCACTCTGGGTTCGGGGCACACCCACCCGGCGCGGC
>JAZNTL010000137.1:0-15803 GCA_045591745.1 Lawsonibacter sp. | reverse complement strand
CGCACCCTTCACAGGGTGCGCCGTTGCTTCGTTGTATTTACTTTGTACCGAAGATGCGGTCGCCGGCATCGCCCAGACCGGGCACGATGTAGGCATGGTCGTTGAGCTTCTCGTCCACGGCAGCCACGTAGATGTCCACATCGGGATGGTCCTTGCGGATGCACTCGATTCCCTCGGGGGCGGCAAGAATGTTCATGAGCTTAATGTGCTTGCAACCGTAGCCCTTCAGGAAGGTGATGGCAGCAGAGGCGGAGCCGCCGGTAGCCAGCATGGGGTCAAGCACGATCACATCACGCTCGGAAATATCGGTGGGCATCTTGCAGTAATACTCCACAGGAGCGTGGGTATCGGGGTCACGATACAGGCCGATATGACCCACCTTGGCAGAGGGGATCAGGTCCAGAATCCCGTCCACCATGCCCAATCCGGCACGCAGGATGGGCACAATGGCCAGCTTCTTGCCGGCCAGCTGCTTGAAGGTGCCGGTGGTGATGGGGGTCTTGATGACCACGTCCTCCAAAGGCAGGTCGCGGGTGGCCTCGTAGCACTCCAGCGCGGCGATCTCGGAGACGATCTCACGGAATTCCTTGACGCCGGTGCGCTCGTCACGCAGGATGCTCAGCTTGTGCTGCAGCAGCGGATGATCCAGAACATGAACTTTGTTATCCATCGTAGATTACCCCTTTATATTTATTGTTTATTTTGTTCCTTTGCAAGTCGTTCCCGCTCTGCCTGAGACAGCCGGTGGTACACCGGAGCCAGCTGCTCGCCGGGAACGAGTCCCTCCGTCCGGGCCAGTTCCAGCGCCGCCCGGGCAACCCCCCATGCCGTCTGCCAACGCAGGTGGACGGGAGCAAGGCGCAGGTTTGCAATGCGTTCCTGCCACTCATTATAGCACAGCTGCGCGCCGTCTCCAACTAATATTTTCAATTCTTCCAGCTCGCTTATTTCTTCCTCCAGTTCCGCAAGGCCGATGGCACGGTCAGGAGTCAGACGCTCCAACTGCCCGTTATGGGCACGGAATACGGCATTATACACCTGATTTCTCCGGGCATCCATGGCTGCGATGACAATGCCGTCCATATGGGCCAGCTGCCATGCCATGGACTCAAGCGTGGAGCAGGGCGCGCAGGGCTTATCCTGCGCCCACGCAAGACCCTTGGCGGTGGACACACCGATGCGCAGGCCGGTAAAGGACCCCGGTCCGGCGGCCACCGCCACCACATCCACGTCAGCCAGCGTCCGGTCGCACTGGGCAAGCAGAGTTTCCACCATGGGCATCAAGGTGCGGCTGTGGGTCAAGCCGCTGTTCTGAAAGGTTTGGGCAATGAGCTTTTCATCCTCGCACAATGCCACCGAGCAGGCAGTGGCGGAGGATTCCAGCGCAAGTATCTTCATATTCTACCCTCCCGGGCAATAAAATCATCTTACAGGTCGATTCCGGTAATGGAGATCAGCCTTTGGTCGTCGGTCTGGCCGCGGCGAATATCCACCCGGATACAGTCTGCGTCCAGCGCGTCATCCACATTCTCGCTCCACTCCACGGCACACACACCGCCACGGGCCAGATAGTCCTCCCAGCCGATGTCGAACAGCTCGTCCGAAGAGCCAAGACGATACATGTCGAAGTGGAATAGAGGCAGCCTGCCTCCCTCGTACTCATTGACGATGGTAAAGGTGGGACTGGTCACCCGCGTGTCGATCCCAAGTCCCGCGGCAAGGCCCTGAGTAAATGCAGTCTTACCTGCGCCCAGATCGCCTGTGTAGGCAATGACCGTACCCGGCACAAGCTGTTCTCCCAACCTTCGGCCCAGCTGCTGAGTCTCCTGCACGCTGTTGGTACAAAACTCCAAGCCTATCCCCCTCTCCCCATTCCTTGTTTCTACATATCATAACACAAACCTGTTTACCTTTCCAGCGGAAAGTGGTAAAATAAGCAAAGACTTTTGGAAAGGAGGGAACCACGCTGCGCCGTTTGACCGATTTCCTTGTGGAATTTTATCACAAGGGCGATATGCTGCTGCTGACTCTGTGTACCGCAGCCAGCCTGTATGGTATCGTCCTGATCTACAGCGCCACCCGCTGGACCGGCGGCTACCGCTCTGTCATCGTGCAGTGTGTGGCCCTGCTGATCGGCATCTGCCTTTATATTGCACTGACCTTTGTGGACTTTCATCTGTTGGTGGAAAAGGGCTGGAAATGGTTTTTGGCCTTTGACATCGGCTTTATCCTGCTGTTGCTCACCCCGCTGGGCACGGACAACAATTCCGGCAACCTGAACTGGCTGGCTCTGGACAAAATCATCCCCGGCTTTCCTCTTGACCTGCAGCCCAATGAGATCGTCAAGATCCCCTTTATCCTGCTATTGGCATGGCAAATTACCCGCATTCAGGAGCGTGGGCGGGACATCAGCTCTCTGCCCAACGTCATGCAGATCGCCGGACACACGCTGCTTATGGTGGGTGTGATCGCCGTGATCTGCGGCGACATGGGCATGTGCCTTGTATACATGTGCATTTTCGTGGTCATGGCCTGGATCGCAGGGGTAAAAAAACGCTGGTTTCTCATTGGCGGTGTGGGACTTGTTGGCGGCTTCCTGCTGGCATGGAATACGGTTTTAAAAGCAGACCGTTTCCGCTACATCCGTATGCGCTTTCTGGTGGTACTGGACCACGACCTTGACCCGCTGGACAAGGGCTTTCATCAAAACCGTTCCCTGCTGGCTCTTGGCTCCGGCCAGTTTTCCGGTCAGGGCTACCTCAACGGCACGCAAACCCAAGCCCCTTATTCCAGCGCCCTGCCCGCCCGACACACGGACTTTATCTTCTCCGCCTGCGGCGAGGAACTTGGCATGGTGGGCTGCATAATTATCTTGCTGTTGCTGGCCGCCATCATCCTGCGCTGCTTTTACGTGGGCCGCACCTCCAATTCTCCCTTCGCGGCTTACGCTTGCATCGCCTTTGGCGGCATGCTGCTGATTCAGACCGTATTCAACGTGGGCATGTGCCTTTACGTGCTGCCCGTAATGGGCCTGACCCTCCCCTTCTTCAGCTACGGTGGCTCCTCTCTGATCACCCTGTTCGTCTCCATGGGTGTGGTCTCCGGCATGAAGGCCCGCTCCCTGCCCAGCTGGTTGAGAGACAGAGGAAGAATTTAAAGCGTTGTCCGGCACAAATCCGGACAACGCTTTTTTCTTGTTAAGTATATTCCTGCCATCACCGCAAAAAATAAGGACACATCATTAACAAGGAGGTCCTTATTTTGCGATCTGCTCTTTTTCGCCGAGCCGCCGCCGCCCTGTTGAGTGCTGTGCTGGTGTGCTCCTTGACCATTCCCGCATCCGCCTTTTTCCGCAGTCGAAAATCTGAAGCAAGTACTTTGAGCGACATGACCCGCAACGTGCTGATTGGCGGCACCCTGCACTTTTCCAGCGAGGATTTCACCTCCACAGCCGGAAGCGGTGACACGCTGTCTGCCATCACCATCACCACCCTGCCCGACCGGGTCTGTGGTGTACTGAGCGTCGGCACTCAGTGTGTAGAGCAAGGAACTGTGATCCGCTCTACCGCACTGGACGGTTTGCGCTTTCAGGCCATGAACGCTCCTACCGCGGACAAAACGACCTTTTCCTTTACCCCCACCTTCTCCTCAGGCACTCAGGGGGAAGAAGTGACCGTCAGCGTACACCTGCTGCGGGAACGCAACCAGTCTCCCATTGCGGAAAACATGTCCCTGAGCACCTACAAAAACGTGCCTGTTACCGGCTATTTTCAGGCGGTGGATGCCGAAGGCGATCCCCTGACCTTCCAAATCACCAACTCCCCGGCCCGTGGTAGCGTTGCCGCGGCGGAAGACGGTACCAACCGCTTTGTCTACACTCCCTACGAGAATAAGACCGGTAAAGACTCCTTCACCTATGTGGCCGTGGACTCTGCCGGCAACATTTCCAATCCCGCCAAGGTGTCCATTCGCATCGAAAAGGCGGCAACCACGGTTTCCTATTCCGATATGGGCGCAAACCCCGCCCACAAGGCCGCTGTGCGTCTGGCGGAAGAGGGCATCTTTGTGGGTGAATATGTAAACGGCAACTACTTCTTCTCCCCCAACACCCCGGTCAGCCGCAGCCAGTTCCTTTCCATGGCCATGTCGGCGGCCGGCCTTGCTCCGCTGGAGCAGGTGAGTATGACCGGCTTTGCCGATGATGCCGCCATCCCCACCTGGGCCAAGGGCTATGTATCCTCCGCTTTGAAAGCCGGAGTCATCCACGGCACACGCAATGAGCAAGGGCAGATCATCTTTTCTCCCGACGCACCTGTCACCCGTGCAGAGGCCACAGTCATTCTGAACGACCTGCTGGGTGTATCCGATGTAGCGGTGCAGACCTGGTCTGCCGTGGGATTATCCGCCAATGCTCAGGACCATTGGGCACTTCAGGCCGCGGCCAACCTGACTACCGCAGGTGTATTGCGCAGTGAACACAGTACGCTTGAAGTGCTGGACACCGGTTTGACCCGGGCTGACGTGGCCGAGATGCTGGACTGCTCTCTTGACGTTCTGAAAAACCGGGAAAGCGACAGTTGGTTCAGATAAGAAAAATTGCCGCACGCTAAATTGCGTGCGGCAATTTTTATTTTATTTTCAGCCGCTTGACCAGTTCCTCGTCCGGGGTGACCCATGCGGTCTCATAGGTGGTGTAGACCACCATGCCCGGCCGGGCCCCGGCGGGCTTTTTCACATACTTCACAGGGGTATAATCCACGGGCACCTTGCTGCCCTCTCTGCCCTGAGAGTACCAAGCGGCCAGACAAGCGGCCTCGTTCAGGCTTTGTACATCAGGCTCGCCACCTTCCGTCCACAGGATCACGTGAGAGCCGTGGATCTTCTGCGTGTGCAGCCAAACATCACTCTTAAATGCCATTTTTGTGGTCAAAAGATCGTTTTGCGCGTTATTTTTGCCCACAGAAATACGCAAACCCGCCGTAGAACGGAACTCCAGCGGTTTGGAAACCGCCTTTTTCTCCCGCCCCTTGGCCTTGGAGGGACGACGAAGATAACCCGTCTCCACCAACTCCTGCCGGATCTCCTGCAGATCTCGCTCTCCTTCCGCCAGTGCGATGCTTTCCAAAACACTGTTCAGATACTCAAGCTCCTGCCGCCCTTTTTCCAGCTGGACGGTCAGCATCTGCTCCGCGGTCTTGGCCTTGTTATAGTCCTTATAGTACTTGGCGGCATTCTGCTGCGGGGTGAGCAGCGGATCAAGGGCTATCTCAATATCATTGCCATCCGGGTCATAGAAGTTATATGCCTTCAGTAGCCCCATGCCCTTGGACATGGCGTGGAGATTAGAGGTAATGATATCCCCTTTCTGACGCAGCAGCTCCCGGTCCTTGGTGGCCTGCAATTCCTGCTCCTGCAGCCCAATTTTGCGGGCGGTGCGGTCACGGGCATTGGTCACGGTGCGGATCATATCCTGACCCTGCTGGCGCACACGCTCCATAGTCTCACGGGTAGTGTAGAACTCGTCCAACAACTGTCCAAAAGAATCCGCCGCAATTACCTGCGCCGATCCTTCATACTGCTCCACAGGCATAAACGTGAAATCAGCGGGCTTATTATCCCGTTTGATCATAGTTGGTGTAAAGTTTTTCTCCTTCACATTGCAAAGCAACTGTTCCAGCTGGTCCAACAGCTTGCTCCGACCTGTTGCTCCCAGCTGATGCAGACGCATATCGGTGCTTCCTCCCACCCGGTAGGCCAGTTCCCGACACACAAGGGGTGAAAGGCCGCCAAAGGTGTCCAGCAGCCATTTGTCCGCCTGACTTTCCTCCGGGGCGGCATCAAGCTCGCACTCCAATTCCTCCCGAGTCAGGGTGGTGGGGTCCAGCTTGGCCTGTGTGGGAGGTAAATGGTAAAACAGGCCGGGCAGCACCTGCCGCTTGGCAGACATGTCACTGTCCACCCGGCGCAGGCAGTCCACGATGCGCCCCTCCCGATCCAGCAGGATCAGGTTGGAGTGGCGGCCCATGGCTTCCAGCACCAGCTGTCGCTCCACCCGGTCTCCCAACTCGTCCGTAGCCTCCATAACAAGGCGCAGAACACGCTCCATAGGCGGCTGCTCAATGTTCAAAATTCGCGCTCCCGTCAGGTGCTTGCGCAGCAGCATGCAAAACATTGGGGGCTTGTCCGGGTTTTCCCGGGAAATCCTGGTCAGCTGGGCTCTGGGATGGCTGGGGTTGGCAGACAGCAGCAACTTACAGTTACCCTCGTTGCCTCGCACCGCCAGCACCACTTCGTCACGTCCGGGCTGATGGATCTTGTCGATCCTGCCCCCTACCACAGCTCCACTGATCTCGTGAGCCACGGCAGTCAGGCAGATTGCGTCCAGAGGCATGTTACTCCTCCCCTTCCATCATGGCACCGAACAGCTGGTTGATGCGGTCTGTGCGGCCCTGAAGCCACAGCCAGCCAAACAGAGCCTCCAGCGCAGTGGCAGTCTGATACTGACTACGGCTGGCCGCCTTGGGAACGCTGTGGGGGGCGGCATTGCGGCCGCGGCGGAACACATCCGCCTCCTCCTGTGTCAGCTCCGGCAGGATCTTCTCCGCCATGGCGGCCTGAGCGGGAGCACTGACATAGCGCACCGTCTGCTTGTGCAGGTCCTTGATCTTTGCCGTTCCACCCATACAGACCCAAGAGCGCACCAGCACCTCAAACACCGCGTCACCAAGGTGGGCAAGCCCCAGAGAGCTGACGTTCATCAGCTCACCCCGGGGCATATTCAAATCAAAATAGTCGGGCATGAGAGCGCCCTCCGTTCCAGTTTATTCGTTCCATATCTTACCACAATCTTCCTGTGTATACAACCAAAAAGCGCAGCCGGGTCTCCGGCTGCGCTGTAGTGCTCACTTGGGCTGCTGATTGGTGTACTTCTGAAACGCCTGGCTGATCTTGCTTTCGGGTGCCTGCTCGGGCTGATACCAGCCACGCTCCTTGGCGGTCTGAAACAGTTCGGTCTGGGTGTGGTGGCTCTGGGTGAACAGCTTGATAAACTGGTCACGCAGAGGAATGTTGGTGCATTCCGAGGCAAAGCTGTCATAATTGGAAGCCATCTTCTTCTCACTGCTGAGAAAATCGGCCATTCTCTCCTGATCGGTCATTGTGTGTTTCCTCCTTACCTTAGTGCAGATAGTCCAGCAAAGTGCCGTAATTGTGCTTGTGCTGGTCGGCCAAAGCGGTAAACTGCGCCTTGAGCTGCTCATCTTCGGTCTGCTGGGCGGCGGCCAGATACTTGCAGTGCAGTACCTTTTCGCTGTCCAGCTGGTCGGACAGACCCATAAGTTCCTTTGTGGTGAGTACGGGCATAGTGGTTCCTCCTTCGTTCAAGAGATACCACTATTTTCCCCACCATGACGGTCATTATGCGGCACAGCGGGATTTCCCTCCCGGTCAAAGAAAAAAATCACCCGTCCTCCTTCCACCTTGGACAGGCAGAACAGGGGTGTGAGCGTAAAAGGGCGCGCCGTGTCAAAGGAAGCAGAAAGCCGAAATCCACTCTCCTGCCGCCGCAGGAGTACAGCTTTCCCTTTCAGTGCTTGCCGCAGTACCACGTCCTTTACCAGCCGTTCCGGATGCTCTTCCATCACCCAGCCGTCCTGTCCAAAGGAGAACGCCAGCACCGTTTCTCCCCCGGTGACCGGCCAGCCCCCCTCCCGTTCCAACTCTCCACGGGACAAGCGGCGGTATAGACACAGTCTGCCGCCCTCCGGCACAAGGGTACCCAAAAGCCGCCTTCCGCCCGGACCGTGTATCCAGACCTTATAAAGTCCCCGCCCGTCATCCTGCCTGCGTACCTGCAGGTGCACCAGCGTCCCCTCTTCCCACAGGGCCAGCGTTCCGCCCCCTGTCAGTTGCATTTCCTGCCGTTGCATCCCCTCACCCCACTCAAAATACCTTATGCGCAAATTCTTGATTTTAGTTGTTGACAAAGGCACTTTAATGCGTTAAAATACGGTCTATATCAAAAGGCATTGATGGGAATAAAGACAGGTGCTCCCTCTCCAGAGAGCCGGCGGTTGGTGCAAGCCGGTGTGCGGCCACCTGTGCATAACTGGTCCCTGAGCTGTCCGTCCGAACCAAACGCAGTAGGGCGGAACGATTGGCCCCGTTACCGGCCACGGCCTTGTTAGAGGCTTATGAGGACCGCTTCGGAAACGAACGGTCGAAGCAGGGTGGTACCGCGTGTTTATCACGCCCCTGACCTTATATTCTAAGGTCAAGGGCTTTTTTTATTGCCCCTGACCCCCACAAGGAGGAACAATATGAAACCCGGATTCGAAAAGTATATTCCCTTTACACCGCAGAAGATCATTGGCCGCACGTGGCCCGACAAGGTCATCGCCAAGGCCCCCGTGTGGTGCTCTGTGGACTTGCGTGACGGCAATCAGGCTCTGGTCGATCCCATGAACCTGCAGGAGAAGCTGGAGTATTTCCATACCCTGGTGGACATCGGCATCAAGGAGATCGAGATTGGCTTCCCCTCCGCCAGCGAGACGGAATACGAAATTTGCCGTGAGCTTATCGAGGGCGGCCACATCCCAGACGACGTGACCATTCAGGTGCTGGTGCAGGCCCGTGAGCATCTGATCAAAAAGACCTTCGAGGCCATTCGCGGCGCGAAAAATGTCATTCTCCACTTCTACAACTCCACCTCTACCCTTCAGCGCAAGGTGGTGTTCCACATGGAGACGGACGGCATCACCAAAATCGCCACCGATGCCGCCGACCTGATTTATGAAATGTCCCGCCCCCTCATTGCCGAGGGCATGAACCTGCGTTTTGAGTACTCCCCCGAGTCCTTTATGGGCACGGAGATGGACTATGCCGTGGAGGTATGTCAGGCGGTCATCGAGCATCTGCACGCCACCCCGGAGAACAAGGTCATTTTGAACCTGCCCACCACGGTGGAAAACTGCATGCCAAACCAGTTTGCCGACATGCTGGAATACTTCTGCAAGAAGCTCCCCGACCGCAAGAGCGCCATCATCTCCCTGCATCCCCACAATGACCGCGGCTGTGGTGTGGCTACCGCTGAGCTGGGCCTGCTGGCGGGCGCGGAGCGCGTGGAGGCCACCCTGTTCGGCAACGGCGAGCGCACCGGCAACGTGGACATCGTGACCCTTCCCATGAACATGTTTACTCAGGGTGTCGACCCGGAGCTGGACTTCTCCAACATCAACAAGGTCAAAGAAATGTTCGAGCGGTGCACCAAAATGCCCGTGGGTGACCGCCAGCCCTATGCGGGCAAGCTGGTCTTTACCGCCTTCTCCGGCAGTCATCAGGATGCCATCAACAAGGGCACTCAGTACATGAAGGAGTCGGGCACGGAATACTGGGAGATCCCCTACCTGCCCATCGACCCGGCGGACGTGGGCCGCGAGTACGAGCCCGTTATCCGCATCAACTCCCAGTCGGGCAAGGGCGGCGCGGCTTATATCATGGAGCACAACTTTGGCTTCGACCTGCCCAAGACCATGCACCCGGAGTTCGGCGCCATCGTTCAGCGAGAGACCGATCTGGTGGGCAAGGAGATCGCCCCCGAGCGTGTGCGTGAGCTGTTCGACGCGGAATACATCGATGCCAAGGAGCCCTACAAGCTGCTCAAGCATGCCTTCCAGGAGTCCATTGACGATCAGGGCCACTCCCACGTCACCTTCTGGGGTACGCTCCAGCATACCAACACCATCTTTAAAGTGTCCGGCGAAGGCAACGGCCCCATCGACGCCTTCTTCAATGCCATCAAGGACGAGAAGATGGCCCACTTCACCTTCCTGGACTACTCCTCCCACGCCATTACCGACGGCTCTGACTCTCAGGGTGTTGCTTACATCCTGCTGGAGGACCAGCGCACCGGTGAGAAGTACTGGGGTGTTGGCCTGTCCCACAACATCAACCTTGCTCCCCTGCGCGGTATCCTGTCCGCCATCAACCGGGCCTGGATCGACCGGCATCAGCAGTAAAGAGCACAAAAATCCCCCATCCGTTTGGATGGGGGATTTGAGACTGTCGAAAAAGTGGCAACGCCACTTTTTCGAGAAGGCTGCGGTCTGCTGCAGCGCACTCGCAGTCCGCAAAAAGCGGACAGTTCGCACGTTTGCAGACCGAGAAGTGTTTTCTCCGACGCACATGTCGCCGGAGAAAACGGATTTGGCCTTTTTCGCTCCTGCGGGCGCGAACTCTGCGAGGCTTTTTTTACAAGCTGAAATCCCCCATCCGCTTGGATGGGGGGATTTCATTTTATCTTTATTTACTTCAGCTTCTCCATACCGATCTTCATGCGGCGGATGACCTCGTCCTTGCCAAGGATGTGGCACAGCTCCACCGCGCCGCCGGGGGTGACGGCCTTGCCGGCGATGGCAATACGCAGGGGCCACATGAGGGTGGCATTCTTGACCTCCAGCTTCTCAGCCAGAGCGATGAGCGCGTCATGTATGGACTCCTGCTCCCACTTGTCCAGGCCCTCCAACACGGGCAGGGTCTGTTCCAGCATGTTCAAAGAAACCTCATCGTTGGTCTTGGACTTCTTATTGGTGAACAGCTCCTTGTCGTACTCGGGCAGAGTGTCAAAGAAGTCCACCTTCTCAGGAATCTCGGTGAGCTTTTCGCACCGGGCCTGAAGCAGAGCGGCGATCCGAGCGGCATCGAACTGCTCGCCCTTCACACCCTGACGGATATAGGGCTCGGCCACCTTGGCAAAGGCGGCGGGCTCCATGGAGCGCAGGTAGGTGGCGTTGAAGTGGGTGAGCTTTTCAATGTCAAAGATGGCGGGAGACTTGGAGATGCCGGCAATGTCGAAAGCACGGGCCAGCTCCTCCATAGTGAAGATCTCCTGCTCAGCCAGCTCCCCTCTGGGCGACCAGCCCAGCAGAGCCACGTAGTTCAGGATAGCGGGGGTGATATAGCCCAGCGCCTTCAGATCCTCGTAGGAGGGGTCGCCGTGGCGCTTAGACATCTTGTTCTGGGCATCCCGCATGACGGGAGAGCAGTGGACGGAGGTGGGAATGTCCCAGCCAAAGCCCTCATACAGCAGATTGTACTTGGGGGCGGAGGACAGATACTCACTGCCGCGCACCACGTGGGTGATGCACATAAGATGGTCGTCAATGACGTTGGCAAAGTTATAGGTGGGCAGTCCGTCCCGCTTGATAAGCACCTGATCGTCCAGTTCCTTGTTCTCCACGGTGATGTCGCCGAAGGAGATGTCGTGGAAGGTTGTGGAGCCCTCGTGAGGGATGCGCTGGCGGATGACATAGGGCTTGCCTGCGGCCAGATTGGCGGCGACTTCCTCTGCGCTCATGTCACGGCAGGGGTCGTCACCACGGTTGAAGTCGCCGGAGTCCTCTTCACTCTCAGTCTTTTCGCAGAAACAGTAATAGGCCGCGCCCTTCTCCACCAGCAGTTCGGCGTACTGCTTATACAGGGGGCGGCGCTCGGTCTGGATATAGGGACCTACAGGACCGCCCACATCGGGACCCTCCTCATGGGTCAGGCCGCACTCGGCCATGGTGCGGTAGATGACCTCCGTCGCGCCCTCTACCAGACGGCCCTGGTCGGTGTCCTCAATGCGCAGGATAAACGTGCCCCCGGCGTTGCGGGCGATGAGCCAGGTATACAGGGCGGTACGCAGGTTGCCCACATGCATGTAGCCCGTGGGGCTGGGAGCAAAGCGGGTGCGCACCTTCCCCTTGGGGATGCGTGCCTCCATCTCTTCAAAGAACTTCATATCAAGTGCCATAAAATGACCTCCAACGCGGCACAGCCGCAATAATTTACCAAATGGTATTATACCGATTTTTTCCGCCCTTGACAAGTCCATTCCAACTTCTTCCGGCAATGGTTGATTTGTTCACAATTATTGGTTATGATAGTATCATCATAACCAACGCAAAGGAGGCGTTCTTATGAAAAAAATCCATCTTCCCAAGGGGCGTCTGAGCCGCACTCTGCTCAGCCTTGCCGTGACCGCTCTGGTGGGCTTTGTGAGCTTCTATTTCACCCTGCCTGCCCTGAACTTCCACGACAAGCAGTTTTACAGCTATCTGGGCCTTTTGTGCGTGGTGTATGTCGTGTCCGTTTTCCTGCTGTCTGGCGGACTGCACTCCCAGGTGCAGATGACGGGCAAGGAAAAGCTGCTGGACTGGCTGCGCTTTATCAAAAGCCGATGTCTGCCCGTTGGCATCGCCTTTGTGATCGTAGTGCTGGTGGCTTTGGTGGGCGAGGTGCTGTCCATGCCCCTCTTCCGCGCCGCCGCCTATCGTGACCTGCTGACGGTAGAAAACGGCGACTTCGCTGCCGACGTGACCCAGATCTCCTTTGACAAGATCCCCACACTGGATCGCAAATCCGCCCAGTATCTGGGCGACCGCCAAATGGGCACCTTGAGCGACATGGTCAGCCAGTTTGAGTATTCCAACGACTCCACCCAGATCAACTATCAGGGCCGCCCGGTGCGGGTGGCTCCCATCGACTATGCCGACCTGATCAAATGGTTCACCAACCGGAGCGGCGGCCTGCCCGCCTATGTGGTGGTGGACATGGTCAGTCAGGAGGCCACGGTGGTGCGTCTCGCCGAAGGAATGAAATACTCCTTCTCCGAACCGCTGAACCGGAACATCCTGCGCCATCTGCGCTTCCAGTACCCTACCATGATGTTTTCCACCCCGGAATTTGAAATTGACGAGGACGGACATCCCTGGTGGATCGCCCCCCGGGTGGTCAAGACCATCGGCCTGTTCGGGGGCACGGACATCCGTGGTGCGGTGCTGGTAGATGCGGTGACGGGTGAGAGCGAGTATATGGAGGAAGTGCCCACCTGGGTGGACACCCTGTACGTCCCCGAACTGATCATGCAGCAGTATGACTACCACGGCACCTATGTGCGCGGCTTCATCAACTCCATTTTGGGCCAGCGGGACGTTACTCTGACCACCGACGGCTACAACTACATCGCCATGAACGACGACGTGTATGTTTACACCGGTGTTACCTCCGCCAACGCCGATCAGTCCAATCTGGGCTTTTTGCTGTGCAATATGCGCACCAAGGAAACCAAATACTATGTGGCCCCCGGTGCAACGGAATACGCCGCCGAGCTGTCCGCCGAGGGCGTGGTGCAGGATCTGGGCTACACGGCCACCTTCCCCCTGCTGCTCAATGTGGCGGGTGAGCCCACCTACTTCATCCCCCTGAAGGACGCCACCCAGTTGGTGAAGATGTACGCCATGGTCAATGTGGCTCAGTACCAGATCGTGGCCACCGGCAACACCGTGTCCGCCTGTGAGCGCAGCTATATCCAGATGCTCTCTGAAAAGGGCATCACCCAGAAAGAAGAACTGCCTCAGACCCAGGTCACCGGCACGGTGGCAGAGATCCGCACCGCCGTGCTGGAGGGCAACTCCTACTACTTCCTGCGGCTGGAAGGTGCGGATGTGTTCTACTCCATCTCCGCAGTCCAAAACCGTGAGGTTGTCACGGTCAATGTGGGCGACACCGTCACCATCGACCACGAAATCCCCGCCGAGGATATGACCGGCTCCATTCTGGACGGCTATACCCTCACCATTGCCCCCAAGCCCATCGAAGAACTGCCTATCTCTCCCCTGCAGGAATCCTACGACCTCCTGCCCGGAGAGCCGGTCATGTCCGGCACGGGGTTGCCCATGAGCCTCTCCTGATCTAATATCCAAACAGTAAACGGAGCATCCTTTCGGATGCTCCGTTTATTGTTTTTCCAACAACTTCACCTTTTCCTGCCGGGTCAGCCGCTTTATGGCAATCTCCCGGCGCAGGGCGGCGGACTTGTCCGGCTGTTCTTCCGTATACACCAGTTCCAGCGGCCCTCTCCCCCGGGTATATTTTGCCCCCTTGCCCGCCCGATGGGCAGCGAGCCGCTTCTCCACATCGTCCGTGATGCCGGTATAAAGCGTGCCGTCACCGCAGCGCAGCATATATACAAACCAGCTCATGCCCTCACCCCTTTTTATTTATAGGTATTATAGCATAATTTTGTTGCCTTTGCAGCCGTTGCGTGGTAAAATAATCCAGTATTTTGTGTGTTGTATATTCCCTTGCCGTTGTGTTCACCATCAACCAGTTCTTCAAAAAAACAACTTATTTTCAGGAGGATACTTTATGAAAAAACGATTATTCAGTCTGTTTTCCATTGTTTGTATTTTGTTCTCACTTTTGTGCACAAATACCTTTGCCGCCTCGCCCAGTACGCTGAATATCAAAGATTCCAGTTTATCTTACTCCTGGTACAATCAGAGCGCCGGACATGTGTATTCTTTATCAAAAAATACCGATACTCCTGAACCGTTTTCCTACTCCGTTCCGGACGGCGGTGTTACTGTCCTTATTTTCTTCCGCGGATCGGGCACTTGTGATATGAGCAACGATCTTTTTCTGGGCCTGCACGATACACAATGGGCATATGATGAGCAGGTCAATTTAATCGCGCTGGAATGTACTGGCGCAAACCGCGAAACTGTTCAAACATATTTGGGCACATATGATCCCATGGGATTGATCGACCAAGTTTATTATAATCCTAATTCCAATTCCTTTGCCTATTGGTATGCTAAACTGGTCGAAATGGGTGGAGACATGTCGCGGGTAAACAACCTGTACGGCTCCATGGGCATGGCATATGTCCTGCTCATCACCAAAAGCGGAAACGAAAACTACATTCAATACGAAATTAACGGCGTATCCTCTGCGGCGTATATTACAAACTATCTACGAAATCTAATCGATGTATCTGACTTCCCCGAAACGGATTCTCTAACACAGGTCACAGTTCCCGGTGTCAAACGCTATGACTATGTCCAGTCTGTCCTCGCCCTTGTCAACGAACAGCGTCAGAAGTTTGGTGCAGGTAGCTTGACCCTGAGTTCTCAACTCACAGAATTGGCCATGCAGCGCGCTGCTGAAAGTGCAATCTACTTTGCCCATACACGCCCCAATCGCGAAGGCTTTTCGGGAGTCAATAAAGACCTGACTCCATATTCCGGCGTGCTTAGAAGTGAAAATATAGCCGCAGGCCAAACTTCACCATTGGAAGTAATGACTTCCTGGATGAACTCAACAGAAGGCCACAGGGAAAATATTCTAAACACTGAACATACTCAGGTTGGTGTCGGCTGTTTTGAGAACAATGGGGTTTTGTATTGGGTCCAGCTTTTCGGTTTCGGCTCTGATCAAACCAGCATGGCTTCTCTGGGCAGTGTGCCTGCAGATGTTGCAGTCGAGACTTTTGTATCCCGCCTCTCTCTGCACCTATCTTCTGCGAATTCGCTTACGCTAACAAAAAATAGCACAATTTCTCTTCCTACTCTGTACAGTACAAACCAAGGAGCTTTTTCTGGTCGTTCCGCAATCTTGCTACCGAAACTTTCTGCAATAACCAACTCCTCTGGCACTACAATCGCAACTGCCTCCTCTGTGAAAGGCTCCGGCGCTATCACACTGACTGGAAAAGCCGCAGGCAGTACAACCATAATGCTGCGCGCCTATGAATCACAGACAAATGCTCCACTGGTCGCATTGACAGTGAAAGAAAACAGTATTTCCGTAACTACCCAGCCTAAAGATGTGACTGTCCCCGTCGGTACAAAGGCTGTGTTCTCCTTGAAAGCCACTGGCTCTGTGAAGTCCTATCAGTGGCAGTGGGCACAGCCTGGAAGCAATACCTGGTACGACACTACTTTCTCCGGCTATAATACCAGCTCCTTGACCATCCCCGCCGC
>JAZNTL010000136.1:0-11313 GCA_045591745.1 Lawsonibacter sp. | reverse complement strand
CAGGAGGACATCCACTGGCTGGGCTTTGACTGGGGCGACCGTTTCTTCTACGGCAGCGACTACTTTGAAAAGACCTATGAGCTTGCTGTGGGTCTGATCAAAAAGGGCCTTGCCTATGTGTGCGAGCTGACTCCCGAGCAGTTCAAGGAGTATCGCGGCGACATCGGCACTCCTGCCCGCTCCCCTTGGCGAGATCGTCCCATTGAGGAGTCTCTGGACCTGTTCGAGCGCATGCGCAAGGGCGAGTTCCCCGAGGGTTCCAAGACCCTGCGCGCCAAGATCGATCTGGCCAGCGGCAACTTCAACATGCGCGATCCGGTCATCTACCGCATCCGCTATATCGAGCACCACCGTCAGGGCACCAAGTGGTGCATTTTCCCCATGTACGACTTTGCCCATCCCATTCAGGACGCGCTGGAGGGCATCACCCACTCTCTGTGCTCTCTGGAGTACGAGGATCACCGTCCCCTGTACGACTGGGTCATCAACAACACCGATGTACCCTCCAAGCCCCGCCAGATCGAGTTCGCCCGCCTTGGCATCAATTACACCGTCATGTCCAAGCGCAAGCTGCGCAAGCTGGTGGAGGAGAACTATGTCTCCGGCTGGGACGATCCCCGCATGCCCACCCTGTGCGGTCTGCGCCGTCGTGGTTATACCCCCGCCGCCATCCGCAACTTCTGCGACCGCATCGGCGTGGCCAAGAACCCCTCTACGGTGGAGTACGGTTTTCTGGAGCACTGCCTGCGCGAGGATCTGAACGACCATGCCAAGCGCGTCATGGCCGTGCTGCGCCCGGTAAAGCTGACTATCACCAACTATCCCGAAGGTCAGTCCGAGCTGTGCGAGGTGGAGAACAATCCCAACCACCCCGAGGCCGGTACCCGTCAGCTCTCTTTCTCCAAGCACCTGTACGTGGAGGCGGATGATTTTCTGGAAACTCCCATTCCCAAGTACAAGCGCTTGTACCCCAACGGCCCCGAGTGCCGCCTGAAGGGCGCATATCTCATCACCTGCACCGGCTGCGTCAAGGACGAAAACGGCAATGTGACCGAAATTCTGGCCACCTACGACCCCGACTCCAAGGGCGGAAACCCCGCCGACGGCCGCAAGGTAAAGGGCGCCACCATTCACTGGGTGGACGCTGCCACCGCCGTGGATGCCGAAGTGCGTCTGTACGATAACCTGTTCTCTGATGCCGACCCTGACGGCGGCGACAAGGATTTTTTGGACTGCCTGAATCCCGGCTCGCTGGAAGTTCTCTCCGGCTGCAAGCTGGAGGCCAGCCTTGCCGATACCGCTCCCGCCGACCGCTTCCAGTTCCTGCGTCTGGGCTACTTCTGCGCCGACAGCAAGGACTCCAAGCCCGGCGCATTGGTCTTTAATCGCGCCGTCAGTCTGAAAGAAAGCTTTAAGAAATAATCCAAAAGGCGCACACCACGGTGTGCGCCTTTTACATAAGGAGTGCAAGCCATGTTTAACTTCAAAAACGACTATTCCGAGGGCTGCCACCCCCGTATTCTGGACGCTCTAACTCGCACTAATTTGGAGCAAACGGTAGGCTACGGTCTGGACGAACACTGTGCCAACGCAGCCGTTCTCATAAAAAAAGCCATCGGCTGCGAAAGTGCCGCGGTGCACTTTCTGGTTGGCGGCACTCAGACCAACCTAACTGCCATTTCCGCCTTTTTGCGCCCCCACCAGTGTGTGCTGGCGGCAGCTACCGGTCATGTAAATGTCCACGAGACCGGTGCCATTGAAGCCACCGGCCACAAAGTGGTCACCCGCCCCACCTCCGACGGCAAGCTGACCGCCGCTCTTGTGCGGGAGATGGTGGATGAGCACACGGACGAGCACATGGTCCAGCCCGCCATGGTCTATCTCTCCCAGTCCACGGAGCTGGGCACGGTATATACCAAATCCGAGCTGGAAGCCATCTATGCCTGTTGTAAGGAAAACAATTTACTGCTCTATGTGGACGGCGCCCGCCTCGCCTGCTCCCTCACTTCCCCTGCCTGCGACATGAAACTGACCGACCTGCCGCTGCTTTGCGATGCCTTTTATATCGGCGGAACCAAAAATGGCATGCTGTTCGGTGAGGCATTGGTCATTGTCAATGACACTTTGAAAGAAGATTTCCGATTTCTCATCAAGCAGCGAGGCGGTATGCTGGCCAAGGGCCGACTGCTGGGCCTCCAGTTCGAGGAGCAGTTCCGGGACGGCCTGTACCTTGAGCTGGGTCGTCATGCCAATGCCATGGCCCAGCGGTTGCAGGATGGGCTGATCGCAAAGGGTTATCCTATGCTCCAGCACTCCCCTACCAATCAGGTTTTCCCCATCCTGACCCCAGAGCAGTACCAGTATTTTTCATCCTTTGTCCTGTTTGAAACCTGGTCCACCCTCTCCGATGGACGCAAAGCCATTCGACTTGTCACCTCTTGGGCTACAAAGCAAGAGACTGTTGACAGTTTCTTAAATCAGCTGTAATTTGACAAATGCGCCGCCGAGAAATCGGCGGCGCATTTTATGGCAAACTACGTTTCCATCATCTCCCGCAGCCGTACCACTGCCCGGCGCTCAATGCGGGACACCTGCACCTGAGACACACCGATGACCTGTGCGGTACGGCTTTGGGTCAGCCCCTTATAGTAGCGCAGTAACAGCACCTGCTGCTCCTGCTGAGGTAATTGTCGCAAAGCCTGATGGAGCACCACCTGCTCCACCACCCGTTCCTCCATTCCACCGACTCCCAGCACACTTTCCAGCGTCATTCCTTCTCCCGTTTCCATCTGCAGGGATGCCACAGGCTCTACGGCTGTCTCGGCGGCGGCAATGTCCTCCGGTTCCAGTCCCGTTTCCTCCGACAGTTCGGACAGGGTGGGCTCACGATTCAAGCTGCCCTGCAGTTTCATGCGGGCCATGCGGATGGCGGCTGCCCGCTCCTTCACCCCACGGCTAACCTTTACCGCCCCGTCATCCCGAAGAAAGCGTCGGATCTCTCCGGCGATTTTGGGCACAGCATAGGTGGAAAACTGGGTGCCGAAGGCGGGATCATAGCCCCGCACCGCCTTGAGAAAGCCCAGACAGGCCAGCTGATAAAGGTCATCCGGGTCTACCCCGCGTCCATAATACCGGCGCACAATGGACCAAATGAGCCCGGCATTCTCCTGCATCACCTGTTCACAGGCCCGGTTGTCCCCTTCCCGGGCAGCCTTCAAAAGCTCCGGTGCTGATAGCGTGCCGCTCATCTTCCCCCCGCCCTGCGGGAGATACACCGGCGCATGGTCACAGTAGTCCCCTTACCTGGTGTGGAGCGCAGACGCAGCTTGTCCATAAAGCTCTCCATGATGGTAAAGCCCATGCCTGCCCGCTCCTCACCACCGGTGGTATACATGGGCTGACGAGCCTGCTCCACATCCGCAATACCCACACCCCAGTCCCGTACTACGATCTCCACGCTGTTGTCCTCATACAGCCGCAGCTTCATGGACACCTTGCCAATGGTATCTGGATAGGCATGGACGATGGCATTGGTCACCGCCTCGCTGACGGCAGTCTTAATGTCATTGACCTCTTCCAGTGTCGGGTCCAGCTGGGCCGCAAAGCAGGCGGCCACCGTGCGCGCAAACCCCTCGTTGGACGATCGGCTTGGAAAATCCACTGATACATAGTTACATGCTTTTGTTTTCACAGTATGTAAAATCTCCTTCCTTTACACAAAATCAATCATGCGGTGCAGACCGGCAGCCTGAAAGACCCGCATTGCCTGAGGCGGCACATTGCTCACCGTCATGCTCCCCTGAAGCTGGGCCATGCGCCGGTGCACCCGCAACAGCACCGCTATACCGGAACTGTCCATAAAGGTCACTCCGCCCATATCAATGCTCAGCCGCCGGGGCAGCTCCCGGTCTATGCGTTTGTCCAGTTCCTGCATCACCTGTTTAGCTCCGTGGTGGTCCAGTTCTCCGGTCAGAGCAACGGTAAGCTCCCGTTGGGCGCTCATACAGCTTACTGCCATGCTTGTCCCTCCTGTGTATGTGTTTTCTGATGAAATTATAATGCAGCCTCCCTGTCGTTTTTGGCCGCATTGAGTTCCTGATCCTGTCCACAAAAGAAAAAATGTTGCATACAGGCGCATTTCCTGTATAATGCAACTAAACGAACCGATTGGAGGAATTTCCATGATCCGCAAAGCCACCCCCGCCGACCTGCCCACTGTTCTCGAGGTCTATGGCAGCGCCCGCACCTTTATGGCTGCCAACGGAAACCCCACCCAGTGGGGCAGCACCTACCCGGCCCCGGAGCTACTGGAAGAAGATATTCGTCTCGGCCGCCTGTTTGTGGACACGAACGAGGACCGGATATGCGGTGTATTCATGTTTACCGTAGGTGACGACCCTACCTATGCCTATATTGAAAACGGCAAGTGGCTGGACAGTTCCCTCTACGGTGTGATTCACCGGGTGGCCAGTGACGGCCGTGTTCCAGGGGTGCTGAAGCGGTGCTTAGAGTTTTGCCGCAGCCAGTGCTCTCATCTGCGCATTGATACCCATGCGGACAACCACGTGATGCAGCGGCTTTTGTCCACTCAGGGCTTTACCCGCTGCGGCACCATCTATGTGGAGGACGGCTCCCCCCGCATCGCCTATGAGTGGCTGGAGAATTAAAAAAAGAAATGGCACACGGATCATCCGTGTGCCATTTCTTTTTTTAATCGGGTCTTTTGATTCCGGAGTAGGTCAAATGCTTCCAGAACAAAATTGTTTTCAGACCGAATGTCACCACAGGTCCTATGTCCAGCGGGAATCGGGGCATCAGCACCTCGCCGTGTTCGGTCTCGTATCGGCGGTATCCTTTATCCAAAAACTGTTTCTTCAGCCGCTCGTCCACAAAGCGCACGTGCAGCTCCGATATCTCAAAATCAGAGTTGTTGACCTGCACCAGCTCCACCAGAATTGTGCGCTTGCCGCACTTTTCCATGTACTCCACCAGAGCAGGCTCATACTTAAATTCCATCCGTCCGCTCCTTTAAACCTGCTTGCCTGCCAGCACTTCCATAAAGTCCCGGTAGTTCTCCCGAAGCAGTCTGGGCGTATCCAGACCGTAAGGGCACTTCGCCTTACACGCTCCACAGTTCAGGCAATCTTCAATCTTTTTCATTCGTTCCTGCCCCGTTTTATCCGTCCATGCGGCTGTGGGGGCCCGGCGGATCATCAGCGACATGCGCGCGCAGTTATTGATTTCAATGCCCACAGGACAGGGCATGCAGTAGCCACAGCCGCGGCAGAATTCTCCCTGCAGCTGCGCCCGGTCCCGTTCGATCAGCGCACTGATTTCCTGCGTCATGGCAGGAGGATTTTGAATGTAGGACAAAAACTCGTCCAGCTCATGCTCCCGCTGCACACCCCAGATGGGCAGCACGTGGTCGTACTGATCCAGCCACGCATAGGCGGCGGCAGAGTTGGTAAGCAGACCACCGGACAGCCCCTTCATTGCAATGAAGCCCATACCGGCTTGCTTACATGCCTGTACCACAGCCATATCCTTTTCGTTAGCCAAATAGCACAGAGGGAACTGCAGCGTTTCATACAATCCGGACTCTATGGCCTCCAGTGCCACCTCAAAGCGGTGGGTTGTGATGCCGATGTGTCGGATCTTTCCCTGCTCCTTAGCCTCCAGTGCCGCCTCGTATAAGCCGGTCCCGTCCCCGGGGCGGATGCAGGTCTGCGCGTTGTGGAACTGGTAGATATCCACGTAATCTGTGTCCAGATCGGCAAGGCTTCGGGCCAGATGAGCCTTCATCTCCTCCCCCGTCTTGGCATGGGATTTGGTGGCAATATACACCTGTTCCCGGATGCCCCGGAAAGCCTCGCCCACTTTTTCCTCACTGTCGGAATACATGCGGGCAGTATCAAAAAAGCGGATCCCTCCATCAAAGGCCTTACGCAGCAGGTACACCGCCTCCTGCTTTGTCACCCGCTGAATGGGCAGACATCCCAGCGCGTTTTTTTCCACGGTAATGCCGGTACTGCCAAGAGTTACTTTGGACATGTACGTTTCCTCCTTCCCCGGTTACAAGTTTCCCCGCCGCGGCTGCGGCGGGGAAACAATGGATATTACATAGTCTTGAGCTGCTCTTCCAGCTTGGCCACCAACTCAGCCAGCTTGCCAGCGCGTTCCTTCTCAGCCTCCACCACGTTGGTGGGAGCCTTGTTGACAAAGCCGGGATTGGACAGCTTGGCATTGAGCTTGGCCAGCTCATCGGAGTTCTTCTTCAGCTCCTTCTCAATGCGTGCCTTTTCCTTCTCCAGATCAACCAGCTCACCCAGAGGGATAAACAGCTGGGCCACATGGGTGACAATAACCACCTGACCGGCGGCATCGGGAGCCTGATCGGCGGCAACGATGGACACCTCGCTGGCATAGCCCAGACGCTTCAGGAAGGGGATTCCGGCGGCAAACACCTCCTGCTGAGCGGTGGCAACGGTAAGCTGCGCCTTCTTGGAGGGAGGCACGTTCATCTCGGCACGGCGGGTACGGATGGCACGGATGGCATCCATGACCAGTTCCAGCGCCTTCTCCTCCTCAGCAAAGGCCAGATCCTCGCGGTACTCAGGCCACTGCTGCAGCATGAGGAAGTCGCCCTCGTGGGGCAGAGCCTGCCAGATCTCCTCGGTAATGAAGGGCATGAAGGGGTGCAGCAGCTTCAAAATCTGAGTCAGCACGTAGCACAGCACCTGCTGGGCGCGGACCTTGCTGTCCTCGTCATCACCCTGCAGGCGGGACTTGGTCAGCTCGATATACCAGTCGCAGTAGCTGTCCCAGATGAAGTCGTACACCTTCTGAGCGGCCACGCCCAGCTCGTACTTGTCCATGTTCTCCGTCACGTCGGGGATCAGGCTGTTGAGCTTGGACAGGATCCACTTGTCCTCCAGCTCCAGCTTCTCGGGCAGCTCACACTTGTCGATGGTCAGGTTCATCATCAGGAATCGGGACGCGTTCCAGATCTTGTTGGCAAAGTTGCGCATGGCCTCGCACCGCTCGGTGTAGAAGCGCATGTCGTTGCCGGGACTGTTACCGGTGACCAGATTGAAGCGCAGAGCGTCGGCGCCGTAGGTCTCGGCGATCTCCAGCGGATCGATGCCGTTGCCCAGAGACTTGGACATCTTGCGGCCCTTGTCGTCGCGGACCAAACCGTGGATAAACACAGTGTGGAAGGGGGGCATCTTGGTCTGCTCACAGGCGGAGAAGATCATGCGGGCCACCCAGAAGAATATAATATCATAGCCGGTGACCAGCACGTCGGTGGGATAGAAGTACTTGATATCCTCGCTGTCCTCAGGCCAACCCAGAGTGGAGAAAGGCCACAGAGCAGAGGAGAACCAGGTAACCAGCACGTCGGGGTCCCGCTCAATATTCTTGCTGCCACACTTTTCACAGCAGGTAGCATCCTCACGGCTGACCGTCATGTGGCCGCAGTCAGCACAGTACCACACGGGAATCTGGTGGCCCCACCACAGCTGACGGGAAAGGCACCAGTCGTGGGCGTTCTCCATCCAGTTCAGGTAGGTCTTGGAGAAGCGGGCGGGAACGAACTTGGTCTCGCCCTCCGCCACCACGCGGATAGCTTCTTTGGCCAGAGGCTCCATCTTAACGAACCACTGGGCGGAAATGATGGGCTCCACATCGGTAGAGCAGCGGTACCAGGTGCCCACGTTGTGGGAGTAATCCTCGATCTTCTCCATCAGGCCAAGGCGCTCCATCTCGGCAACCACGGCCTTGCGGGCCTCGTAGCGGTCCATACCCTCAAACATGCCGCCCTCGGCATTGACTACGCCGTTGTCGTCCAGCACACGGATGGTGTCCAGATTGTGGCGCAGACCCACCTCGAAGTCGTTGGGGTCGTGGGCGGGGGTCATCTTCACGCAGCCGGAGCCGAAGTCCATCTCCACATACTCGTCGGCTACGATAGGGATCTCACGGTTCATAATGGGCAGCAGAACTTTCTTGCCCACCAGATGCTTATAGCGCTCGTCCTCGGGATGGACTGCCACACCGGTGTCGCCCATCATGGTCTCGGGACGAGTGGTAGCCACCACCAGATAACCGGAACCGTCGGCCAGAGGATAGCGCATATGCCACATGTGGCCGGGCTTATCCTTGTACTCCACCTCCGCGTCGGACAGGGCGGTGGTACACTTGGGACACCAGTTGATGATGCGGCTGCCCTTGTAGATCAGGCCCTTTTCATACAGGGACACAAATACCTCGCGTACGGCCTTAGAGCAGCCCTCGTCCATGGTGAAACGGGAGCGATCCCAGTCGCAGGATGCGCCCATCTTCTTCTGCTGGGCCACGATGCGGTTGCCGTACTTATTCTTCCAGTCCCACACGCGCTCCAGGAACTTGTCACGGCCCAGATCATAGCGGGTCAGGCCCTCATCCACGCGCAGGGCCTCCTCCACCTTGATCTGGGTGGCAATACCGGCATGGTCGGTGCCGGGCACCCACAGGGCGGCAAAGCCCTGCATACGCTTGAAGCGGATGAGAATATCCTGCAGGGCGCAGTCCATGGCGTGCCCCATGTGCAGCTGGCCGGTCACGTTGGGAGGGGGCATAACAATGGTAAAGGGCTTCTTGTCCGGGTCGCGGTGACCCTTAAAGCAGCCGTTTTTCTCCCAAGCCTCGTAGATGCGGGATTCCACCTCCTGAGGCTCGTACACCTTGGGCAGTTCTTTCATTATAATACACTCCTTTTCTCTGACCTTCGCGAGAACCGTATCCAAAGGCTCCCCTGTGTAAGGGGAGCTGTCAGCGAAGCTGACTGAGGGGTTGTCAATCCCTCCGCCCCTGCGGGGCACCTCCCTTTACACAAGGGAGGCTTTTGGTCCTGTGTCCCCAACCCGGTCTTTCGGGGCAACAAAAAATCGCCCCAAGCAATTTGCTCAGGGCGAATCATAGGATCCGCGGTACCACCTGAATTTCCCTTTCGGGACACTCGTTGCCTCTGTAACGGGAGGGCCCGTCGTTTCTTACTGGTTTCGGAAACGAAGCTCCGGGACGACTTCCACACCGTTGAAGTCCGCCTTTGCACCGACCGGCGGCTCTCTGTGCTCCAAGTGGGCATGTACTGCTTCCCATCCAAGCCATTTACAGTCAAATAGTATATTATAAGGAATATGGTTTGTCAAGTGGCGACTGTCTCCATCCTCTCCTGTATTTTCCTGCTTGATACTTTTGTAAAACGGAGCGGAAAATATGAGATTTTTCTTGCATATTATCACCAAATCTGCTATCATATTTTTAAGAATTGGCTTATCTTGTGTTTGCACCTTCCGTTTATGACGGTCTGCATGCAAACTGAAAGGAGGATCGCCGTGTCCCTGACTTGCGAGCAACTGACTCAGGCCCTGCTCAACTCTTACGAGGCCTATTACGATATTACCCGGGTAGACGACGGTTCTCCCCTGCTGGCAACCTGTGACTTCCACTCCACCAGTGAGCGGTACGTCCTTGTAAAGCGGGCCAAGCTGTGGGCCGCGGAGACCAACGAATACGTGTTTGTCTTCCACGTGCCTGAACTCACCATGGACTCTCTTGCCGCGTGCCGTGACCTTGCTTTGGACCAGGGCATGAAAAAGATCCATCCCCATCCAGAGCATATGTATTCCCACATCACGGCCAGCCTCCTGTGCGACACCGCCCAGCCCGACGCGCTGGAATTGCTGGAGCGCTACAAGAAGTCTGCTAATTTCAAGCTATCACTCCATGGATGGATGGAGTATCGCATAGCTGCGGTGGATCTCTCCACCGGCGAAGTCTTTGCCAACCGCAAAGGGAAAGAAGTCAAGCAATCCCTTTGCAAGGTCATGGACTTCCAAACAAAAAGAAATCTTGGAGAGGAGAAAAAATCTGTATGAACATGTTACTCGTTTTCCTGATTGGCTGTGCTGTTCTGATCGCCGGTTACATCCTGTACGGCGGCTGGCTGGCCAAGACCTGGGGCGTTGACGATTCTCGTCCCACTCCCGCCCACGAGCTGGAGGACGGCATGGACTATGTCCCCGCCAAGGCTCCCGTTCTGATGGGTCACCACTTTTCCTCCATCGCCGGCGCCGGCCCCATCAACGGCCCCATTCAGGCCGCTGTCTTCGGTTGGCTGCCCGTCGTGCTGTGGGTGCTGATCGGTGGTATTTTCTTCGGTGCCGTGCATGACTACGGCGCCCTGTTTGCCTCCATCCGTCACAAGGGCCAGTCCATCGGCGAGGTCATCAATGCCAACATCGGCTCCCGCGCCAAGAAGCTGTTTATCATCTTCTCTTACCTGACCCTGATCCTCGTTGTCGCCGCCTTTGCCTCCATCGTGGCCGGCACCTTCAACGGCTTCAACGCGGACGGCACGCTGAACAACGACAACTCCTCCGTGGCTGTGATCTCCATCCTGTTCATCGTCATGGCTGTTCTGTTCGGCTTCTTCGTGTACCGCAAGGGCGCTCCTCTGGGCATTGCCAGCGTGGTGGGCGTGATCGGCATCATCATCTGCCTGTTCATCGGCATCAAGTTCCCCGTCATCCACCTGTCCATGAACGCCTGGATGTGGATCATCGGCGCCTACATTCTGGTTGCTTCCGTGGCTCCCGTGTGGATCCTGCTGCAGCCCCGTGACTACCTGTCCTCCTTCCTGCTGTACGGCATGATGGTCATCGCCGCTGTGGGCGTCATCGGCGCTTCCCTGTCCGGCCATGCCACCACCCAGATCCCCATGTTCGTAGACGAGAAACTGGGCACCCTGTTCCCCACCCTGTTCATCACCATCGCCTGCGGCGCCATCTCCGGCTTCCACAGCCTGGTTGGCTCCGGTACCACTGCCAAGCAGCTGGACAAGGAGTCCGACGCCAAGCCCATCGCCTACGGCGGCATGCTCATCGAGTGCGCTCTGGCTCTGGTTTCCCTGTGTGCTGTGGCTTTCCTGTGGACTGAAGCCGGTGCTCCTGCCGGCACCCCCACCCAGATCTTCGCTTCCGGTCTGTCCAAGATGGTCGCTCTGATCCCCGGCCTGGCCGGCGCTGAGAGCACCCTGTTCGCTCTGCTGATCCTGACTGTCTCCGCCTTCTGCCTGACCTCTCTGGACACCGCCACCCGTCTGGCTCGCTACATGTTCCAGGAGTTCTGGCTCAAGCCCGGTGAGACCCCCAAGGATGCCAAGGGCTTCAAGGCCATCCTGTGCCAGCCCCTGGTGGCTACCGCCATCACTGTGGTTCTGGGCGTTGGCCTGGGCATGAACGGCTATGCCACCATCTGGCCCCTGTTCGG
>JAZNTL010000135.1:0-8188 GCA_045591745.1 Lawsonibacter sp. | reverse complement strand
AGCTGCTCTACTCCGCGATATGGTGCCGGAGACCGGGGTCGAACCGGCACGGGATTACTCCCACGGGATTTTAAGTCCCGGGCGTCTGCCAATTCCGCCACTCCGGCATGGGTGGCTCCGGTATCTCCTGCCCGAAAGGGCCTAATCATAATAACATGATACCGCCGCCTTGTCAAGCCCCGACAGCAAGAAAGTGTTCGACCCTTTTCGTCCGGGCATGACATGCAGGCGGCGGAGCAGGACACAACACCTTGTTCCGCCGCCCATTTTCATTTGAAATCTCAGCGCAGACCCTGCAGGATGTCCTCAACCTCCTGCAATTGTTCCACGGTGTTTACGCCCAGCATCTCCCGCTCGGAGCAGGTGTCGCACACACCCACACGGTGTCCAGCCGCCTTGATGATAGCGGGGCAGTCGGTCAGATACAGCTCGCCCTGAGCGTTATTGTCCGTCAGCTGGTCCAGCGCGGCCAGCAGTTCCGGCACGCGGAACAGATAAGTACCCACATTGACCTCGCGCACGGCGGCCTGCTCCGAAGTGCAGTCCCGGGCCTCTACGATGCACTTGAAGGAGCCGTCCTCCTCCCGGAGGACGCGGCCATAGTTGCCGCCCTCGTCCAGAATAGCAGAGAGCATGGTACAGGCATTGCCCTGTTTCAAATGCAGTTCCACCAAAGACTCAAAAGTAGATTTCTGCACCAGCGGAGTGTCGCCGCAACAAATCAGCACATGGCCGTCAAAGTCCTGAAGCAGATGGGCGGCGCACTGGACGGCATGGCCGGTGCCGTGCTGTTCGGCCTGAACGGCATGAGGATACTGGGGATAGGCCTCCAGCACCGCCTCCCGCTGATAGCCCACCACCAGAATCACATCCTCTTGGGGCAAGAAATCCAGCGCGGAAAGCACATAGTGGAGCAGGGGCTTACCATCGGCCAGACGCATGACCTTGGGCAGATTGATGCCCTCCGTCTGCAGTCGGGTACCCTTGCCCGCGGCAAGGACCAGAGCCTTCACGTTGTTCATAAAATCATTCCTTCATCAAAAATTTTATTACAAAGTCCGTAACAGGTTTTCTTCCACATCGTCCGCCTGCCAGAGCACAAGCAAAGTCCCGTCCTCAACGGATACCCAGGCACTTCGGCTGGTAAACTCGTTACTCACACCCAAAGGAAAACTCCCGGTCAGTTCCGCGCTGTTCAGTTCGTATTTCAGTCCGGACAGGGTCACGCCCTTGGCTGTACCGCTGGTACAGAACACAGAGACATAACCTTTCATACAGTCGGGAAATTCAAGCGTTCCATTGTAAACCGCCGTGGCCACGGTGCCGTCTCCCACAAGGAAGCCCCGACAGCCCTGCCGGGCAAGGCCGTCCAAAAGCTGGAGGTTGGCAAGGGTGTGGGCCAGCCGTCCCCCGGTACCGCCGTACAGGGCAAAGCGGGCATAGCCCCGCTCCAGCCCCAGTTTGATGGCCGCGTGCATATCCGTATCGTCCTTCACCGTGGGCAGAACCACGGCATTGGGGTGGTCGGGCCGCCGGCCCAGAGAGTCAAAATCGCCCACCACCAGATGGGGGGCAAGTCCCATTTTTTCCACTGTCAGCCATCCCGCATCTGCCGCGATGAGCAGATCATCCGGGCTCACACCCAGATGAAGGTCAGGGGCAACACAGCCCGCCCCCACAATGAAGCAAACCGCGTCCTTTTGCACTTGTTTCATTCGGTCTGCCCCCCTCCTTCTTCTTGCATAATAGTATAGCACATTTTTTCCGTGCAGAAAATAGCAAATGCGGCGCAGTTGACTTTTTCAGGCCAAAACAGTAAAATTATCTGCACTGTGAGTATTTGGGAGTTGAGGGATTATGGAACATTATCTGGACAACGCGGCCACCACTCAGGTGTCCGAGTCGGCCGCAAAAGCGGCCCTTGTTGCTATGACCGACGGGTTTGGCAACCCCTCCTCCCGACATGAGGCGGGTGCCCGGGCAGCACAGGCACTGAAAGCGCATCGCACCGTCATCGCCAAGGCACTGGGCGCACAGTCCGGCGAGGTGATATTCACCTCCTGCGGCACAGAGAGCGACAACTGGGCCATTCGGGGCGCGGTGCACCTGAACCGCCGCAAGGGCAAGCACATCATCACCACTGCCATTGAGCACGACGCGGTGCTGGAACCCTGCCGGGCACTGGAACGGGAGGGCTATGAGGTCACCTATCTCAAGCCCGACCGTATGGGCAACATCACCGCTCAGCAGGTGGCTGACGCTCTGCGGGAGGACACGGTACTGGTATCCATGATGCTGGTCAACAACGAGCTTGGCACTATCCTGCCCGTGGCGGAAGTGTCCAAACTGCTCCAACAGAGAAAAAGCGCAGCCCTGCTCCACTGTGACGCAGTACAAGGCTTTCTCCACGTTCCCTTTACCATAGGTGAGTTGGGTGTGGACCTGCTGAGCATCAGTGGCCACAAGGTACACGCCCCCAAGGGCATCGGCGCGCTGTATATCAAAAACGGCATCAAGCTCGCGCCCATGATCATGGGCGGACATCAGGAAGACAATCTGCGCTCGGGCACCGAGCCCACCGCCCAGATCGCCGCCTTCGCCGCGGCAGTGGAGGAATGGCAGGCTCGCGGTGCGGAAAACCGCGCTTATTTAAAGGAATTGAAAGACTATGCCGCGCAGAAACTGATCACAGATATCCCCGGCCTTGAGCTGATCGGCAACGGCGAAGCTCCTCATATCCTGCCGGTGTCGCTGGTGGGTTATAAGAGCGAGGTGGTGGTGCGTTTTCTCAGCGATCGGGGCATTTTCATCTCCTCCGGCTCCGCCTGCCACAAGGGCAAGCCCAGCCACGTGTTTGCCGTTCTGAATCTGCCCAAGAAGCAGATGGACGGTGTTTTGCGCATCAGCTTTTCCACCTGTAACACCAAAGAAGATATCGATGCGCTGGCAGAGGCTCTAAAACAGGCGAAAGAACAGCTGTTTACCAGCCTTTCCTGAAAGGATTTGATTTCTTGTTTCACTTTATGAAGCGGGAGCCGGGCTTTTACCGCAATATCACGGCACTGGCCCTGCCCATCGTACTGCAAAATCTGGTGACCAGTACCCTCGCCATGGCAGACACCTTTATGGTGGGACTACTGGGCGAAGTGCCCATGGCCGGTGTCACGCTGGCCAACATCCCGTTCTATGCCCTGCAGATGTTCTTTTTCGGCGTGCAGAGCGGCTCTGCCGTGCTCATCAGCCAGTACTGGGGCAAGGGCGACCGCAAAACCATCAACCGCATTCTGGGCCTGAGCTGGCTGGTGGTCGGGATAGTGTCGGTGCTCTTTTCCGCCTTTTTGATGACCGACCCGGTACAGTTTATGGGGCTGTTCGGCAATGACGCGGCGGCTGTAGATATAGCCGCCCGGTACGGACGCATCGTCTGCCTGTCCTACGTGCTCAACGGATTTAATCTGGTCTATATGGGCGCGCACCGCAGTATGGAAAACCCCCGGCTGGGCCTGTATATGCTCTCGGCCTCCATGCTCACCAACACTTTCTTGAACTGGGTGCTCATCTTCGGCAAGCTGGGCGCGCCCAAACTGGGGGTGGAGGGCGCGGCGCTGGCCACCCTGATCTCCCGTTGTGTGGAGCTGGTCATTGTCATTGCCCATGCCTGTTTGGGAAAGCATTTCCGCATAGACCTTGCCTGCCTGCTTCGTCCGGGCAGGGATACCGCCCACAAGCTGTTCATCTATGCCACCCCCGTCATCCTGAACGAGACTCTGTGGGGCATCGGCACCGGCCTGTACCCCACCATTATGGGCCACATGGAAAACAGCACGGAAATCCTGGCCGCCTTTACCGTGGCGGGCAACGTGGAAAAGCTGGCACTGGTGGCCCTGATCGGCCTTGCCAGCACAGCGGCCATTGTCATCGGCCGTGAGATCGGCGCAGGACGCAGGAAAACGGTGTATGATGTGGGCCTTGCCCTGAACACCCTGTCGGTGGCGGTTGGCTTTATTGTAGGTGTGGTCATGCTTGCGGTGAGCTGGACACTGGTCCCCCGGTATATCTTCCCCCTGTTCCAGCTGTCGGACAGCACCTCCCGCATCGCCCTTGTGATGCTGTCCATGATCGCCGTGATGATGGCACCCCGGGCCTTCAACTTCACCAACATCGTAGGCGTACTCCGGGGCGGCGGCGACGTGCGGGCGGCCACGGTCATCGACCTGCTCCCCCTGTGGGCGGCATCTATCCCCGCGGCGGCCCTGTTTGGCCTGGTGCTGAAGTGGGGTGTGTTCTGGGTATACGTGGGCATCTCCCTTGACCAGCTGGTCAAGTTCTTTCTCGGCATTTGGCGGCTTCGCTCCGGGGAGTGGATCAACGACCTGACGGTAACGGAGGGCTGACATGGAAATCACCGTTTTAATTGAAAATCTCGGCCCGGACACGCTGGTCTGTGAGCACGGCTTGTCCCTGCATATCAATTATAAGGGCCACAGCATCCTGCTGGATACCGGCTCCTCCGGGTCTTTCGCTGACAATGCAAAGGCGCTTGGCATCGACCTTGCAGGAGTAGAGTATGCGGCGCTGTCCCACGGCCACTATGACCATACCGACGGTCTGCGCGCCTTCTTTTCCGCCAACGAACGCACCCCCATGCTGGTGCGCAAAGGCGCGCTGGGCGCGTACTACTCCATGCGGGGCGGCACTGCTCCCCGCTTTGTGGGCATCCATCGGGACATCTGCCGGGACTATGCCCACCGACTTGTGGAAGTGGACGGCCTGTACCGATCGTTCCCCGGCGGGTGGCTGGTGGAAAACCCTGCTCCCGAGGCAAGTGCCGACCGTACCCAGCACCTTTACCGAAAACTGGGCGAGGACAACTTTGTGGAGGACGACTTCTCCCACGAGCATAGTCTGGTGCTGGAGGGCGAAAACGGTCTGGTGGTGTTCAACTCCTGCTGTCACGCGGGTGCGGCCAACATCGCCGCCCACATCGCCAAAACCTTCCCCGGCAAGCCCATTGCCGCTTTGCTGGGCGGCTTTCACATGATGGGTGCCACGGGAACGGACTCCATCAACTGCTCGGAGGACTATGTCAAATCGGTAGCAGACCGGTTCAAACGGCTGAATATCGCCCACATCTATACCGGCCACTGCACCGGCACTCCCGCCTTCCACCTGCTCAAAAAGGAGTTGGGCAACCGTCTGGAATACATGAAGACCGGAGACCGCATTACATTATAATTATCATTAGCAGACAGGAACACGCTGTGCAAAAATACAGCGTGTTCCTGTTTTCTTCCTCCTTCATAATTTATTTACAAAAGAAGCTATTGACAATTACAGGGGGTAGTGGTACATTATCTTTAGCACTTGACAAGTCGGAGTGCTAATTTCAGCGAGGTGATAAGCAATGGAGCTGACCGAACGCAAAAAGCGCATCCTGCGCGCCATTATCGAAAGCTACATCGCCACGGCAGAGCCGGTAGGCTCCAAGGCCGTTGCTCAGCTTGCAGGGTTGGATGTGTCCTCCGCCACCATCCGCAATGAGATGTCCGACCTGACCGACATGGGCTATCTGGAACAGCCACACACCTCCGCCGGCCGCATCCCCTCCCCCGCCGGCTACCGGCTGTACGTCAACGAACTCATGGGCGAGCACCAGCTGACCATGCAGGAGACTCAGCGCATCAACGACGCGCTGGAGTTGAAGATGGAGGAGCTGGACCGGGTCATTGACAAGGCGGGCAAGATGCTCTCCAAGATCAGCGACTACCCCGTGTTCTCCATGACCGCCGTCAAGGACGTGGTCACCGTGCGGCGCTACGACCTTTTGATGGTGGAAGAAAATGCCTTCATCGCCGTGGTCATGACGGACACCAGTGTGGTCAAGAATAAGATCATCCGCATCCCTGATCAGTTGTCCGATCCCCAGTTGCAGATGCTGTCCACCATCCTGAACAGCTCCTTCACCGGCCTGTCCCGGGACGAAATGGCTCAGGCGCTGGAAAAGATGCGTGCCCACTCCGCCCCCGGCGCGTTCCAGCTGATCTCCCTTGTGGTGGACTTCGCCATTCAGGTGCTGGGCGAGCTGAGAAAGCAAACCGTCCACACCGCCGGAATCACCCAGTTGCTGGAGCACCCCGAGTACAAGAGTTTGGACAAGGCCAAGCCCCTGATGCAGTACCTGTCCGACGAGGAAGAGACCGCCCGTCTGCCCATCCCCTTTGACGGCAACCAGAACATGAACATCCTCATCGGACCGGAAAACATCAACGAGGCCTTCCGGGACACCAGCGTGGTCATGGCAAGCTACGACATCGGCGACAACATGCGCGGTGTCATCGGCGTGGTGGGTCCCACCCGCATGGACTATGCCAAAGTGACCGCCCGTCTTTCCTACTTTGCAGACAGTCTGACCCGCATGTTCGGCAAGGGAGAGCTTCCCCCGGCATTGAACGCAGAGGATCAGGAATAAGATAAAAGGAGCAATATCGCCGTGAGCAAGAAAAAACAAGCCGATCCCGCTCAGGAGGAGCAGTTGGAGCAGACTCCGGAGCAGACTCAGCCCGAAGTGGTCGAGGAGCCGGCCTCCGAGACTGATTCCGCAAAGGAACTGCTGGCCCAGCAGGAGGATAAATACCTGCGTCTGGCCGCTGAGTACGACAACTATCGCAAGCGCACCGCCAAGCAAAAGCAGTCCATCTGGACTCAGGTTAAGGCAGACACCGCCGCCGCCTTCCTGCCCGTGTACGACAATCTGGAGCGTGCCATCAAGCAGGAGACTACGGACGAAGCCTATAAAAAAGGTGTGGAAATGACCATGAACCAGCTCAAGGAGGTTTTCTCCAAGCTGGGCATCGAGGAGATCCCCGCCCTGGGCGAGCCCTTCGACCCCAACCTGCACAATGCCGTCATGCACATCGATGACGAGAACTTCGGGGAAAATACCATTGCCGAGGTCTTTCAGGCAGGCTTCCGCTGTGGTGAGAAGGTCATTCGGTTCTCTATGGTCAAAGTTGCAAATTGATCCCGTAGGGGCCGGTTTCAAACCGGCCCGCGGGCGGGTCTGGGACCCGCCCCTACCGATTTGTTAATAAAAATATTTACTATATATCAGGAGGAATTTTACTATGTCTAAGATCATTGGTATCGATTTGGGTACGACCAACAGCTGTGTGGCCGTCATGGAAGGCGGCGAAGCCGTCGTCATCGCCAACGCCGAAGGCAACCGCACCACCCCTTCCGTTCTGGCTTTCTCCAAGGAAGGCGAGCGCATGGTGGGTCAGGTGGCCAAGCGTCAGGCCATCACCAACCCCGACCGCACCGTCATCTCCATCAAGCGCGAGATGGGCAGTGACTACAAAGTGGACATCGACGGCAAGAAGTACACCCCTCAGGAGATCAGCGCCATGATCCTGCAGAAGCTGAAGGCAGATGCCGAGGCCTATCTGGGCGAGAAGGTGACCGAGGCTGTCATCACCGTCCCCGCTTACTTTACCGACGCTCAGCGTCAGGCCACCAAGGATGCCGGCAGAATTGCCGGTCTGGAGGTCAAGCGTATCATCAACGAGCCCACCGCTGCCGCTCTGGCCTACGGTGTGGATAAGGAAGGGGCCCAAAAGATCATGGTCTACGACCTGGGCGGCGGCACCTTCGATGTGTCTATTCTGGACGTGGACGACGGCGTGATCGAAGTTCTGGCCACCGCCGGCAACAACCGTCTGGGCGGCGATGACTTTGACAAGTGCGTCATGGACTGGATGGCCGCCGAGTTCAAGAAGACCGAGGGTGTGGACCTGACCGGCGACAAGGTTGCTATGCAGCGCCTGAAGGAGGCCGCTGAGAAGGCCAAGATCGAGCTGTCCGGTGTCACCTCTACCTCCATCAACCTGCCCTATATCACCGCCGACGCTACCGGCCCCAAGCATCTGGATCTGACATTGACCCGGGCCAAGTTCAACGAGCTGACCGCCCATCTGGTGGCTGCCACCTCCGCCCCCGTGAAGCAGGCCATGTCCGATGCCGGTCTGACCGGAAGCGAGATCACCAAGGTGCTGATGGTTGGCGGCTCCAGCCGTATCCCCGCCGTACAGGAAGAGGTCAAGAAGCTCACCGGCAAGGAAGGCTTCAAGGGCATCAACCCCGACGAGTGCGTGGCTCTGGGCGCTGCCCTGCAGGGCGGTGTGCTCACCGG
>JAZNTL010000134.1:0-7704 GCA_045591745.1 Lawsonibacter sp. | reverse complement strand
CGGAATGTCATCCGGTGGAATGTCAGGCGGAGGTATGCGCTGATGGTACCCTTAATTGAATTTAAAGATATATACAAAATCTATCAGATGGGAGACAGCGAAGTCCGTGCAATAGACGGAATAAACATGAGCGTACAAAAGGGCGAATTTTTAGCCATTGTAGGTCCATCAGGAAGCGGAAAATCTACCTGCATGAACATAATCGGTTGTCTGGATGTTCCCACCTCCGGTCAGTACTTTCTGGACGGAAAGGATGTAAGCTCTATGAACGATAACGAGCTTGCAGAAATCCGCAACAAGAAGCTGGGCTTTATCTTTCAGCAATACAATCTGCTACCCAAGCTCAGCGTTTTGGAAAACGTGGCCGTCCCCCTGATGTATGCGGGCAAATCCCGCAGGGAGCGCCGTGAGATCGCCGCCCACGCGCTGGAAAGAGTGGGCTTGGGCGACAAGCTGAAAAACCTGCCCAGCCAGTTGTCCGGCGGTCAGCAGCAGCGGGTATCCATTGCCCGGGCACTGGCCAACAACCCCAGCGTCATTCTGGCCGATGAGCCCACCGGCGCGCTGGACTCTCGCACCGGACGGGAGGTGCTGGGAATCCTGCGCTCCCTGCACGAAGCAGGCAACACTGTGGTACTCATTACCCACGACAACTCCATCGCCGCCACAGCCGAACGGGTGATCCGTCTGGAGGACGGCCGGGTGGTCTTTGACGGTCCGGCAGACGATCCCGCCTCCGGCGTACACAGAGACGAGGTGGCCGGACGATGAAGCTGAATGAAAGTTTTATCCTTGCCCTGCAGAACATTCGCAGCGGCAAGATGCGCGCGTTTCTGACCATGCTGGGCATCATCATCGGTATCGCCGCCGTCATGGTTATCGTCGGTCTGGGCAACGGCATGGAAAACTACATGACCGATATGTTCCATACCATCGGTACCAATACCCTGAACGTCTCCATCACCGGCCGAGGCACCTCCCGTGACCTAGCGGTAGAGGATATGTATGAGATTGTGGAGGACAACCCGGAGTTTTTCTCCGACCTGACCCCCACCGTCACCATGCGCGGTACGGTCAAGGTGGGCACTGAGACTTTGGACTCCACCACCGCCACCGGTGTGGGCGAAAGCTACTTTGCCATCAAGGACTACGACCTTGCCAAGGGCCGCGCCCTGCGCTATGTGGATATGACCAACCGCACCCGGGTGTGCGTGGTGGGCAGTTACATCGACGATGTGTGGTATCAGGGTGAGGCTGTGGGTCAAACCATCCGGATTGGCGGCGATATGTTCACCATCGTCGGTGTGCTGGCCGCCGAGGAAGACGACCCCGACGAGGGCGGCACCGATGATGCAGTATACCTGCCCTACTCCACCGCCGCACGCATCTCCGGAATGGGCACCATCAACAGCTATATCGTCACTGTGGTTTCTGAAGATATAGCCGACCTTGCTCTGGACGTACTGGAAAATGCCCTTTACCAAAAACTTCGCTCCGATGATGCCTATATGGTCATCAGCATGGCACAAATTCTGGATATGATGACGGAAATGATCGACGTAATGATCACCATTTTGGCCGTCATCGCAGGCATTTCCCTTGTGGTAGGCGGTGTGGGCATTATGAACATCATGCTGGTTTCCGTCACCGAACGTACCCGGGAGATCGGCATTCGTAAGGCCTTGGGTGCCAAGGAACGATATATCCTGACCCAGTTCGTCATTGAAGCGGCCGTCATCAGCGCCATCGGCGGCATCATCGGCATTGCCTTTGGCTATGCCATGTCCTCGGTGGCTACGGTGCTGATCACCAACATCATGCAGGTAGAAATGGTGGTTACCCCCACCCTGTTTTCCATCGCGCTGGCCTTTGGCGCTTCCGCCGCTATCGGCATCGTTTTCGGCTACCTGCCCGCCCGCAAGGCCGCGATCCTCAACCCCATTGACGCGCTGCGTTATGATTAGCCTGAACAATATAGTCCGAATCCGTTTCTGAACGCGTATACATTGGCACTGCTTCGTTGCCGTCTTTTGACGGGCACAAAGCCCATCTGCAAGTCGACATCTCGCATTGCCTTCCTATACGCGCTCAGAAATCTGTGACTTTGCGTGAGTAAATTTTTGTGTCAGGCGAAATTGAATGATGCAGCTGGGCTAATGCCCAGCAAAGAACGAGATGAAGTCTGGCGCAAAAATCCGCCCCGCAAAGCGGGTTCGGATTATATTGCTCAGGCTAACGGAGGTTTACCATGAAAAAGAAACTGCTTTCCCTGTTTCTGACGGCCTGCCTGCTGTGTTCCGGGCTGTGCGTCAGCGCGGCAGCGTCCTTCACCGACATCCCGGACCCTGACGCCGCTCTTGCCGCCGGTGTGCTGCAAAGCATGGGCATCGTCAGCGGTGTGGGCACCGGCCTGTACTCTCCCGACACCGTGCTTACCCGTGCCCAATTCTGCACCTTTATGGTCCACACGCTGGGCATGAAAGATGTGGTAGAGGCCCATTCCTATAAGACCCTTTTCACCGACGTAAAGCCCGGAAACTGGTATACCGGCTATGTGAATCTGGCCTATTCCCAAAACCTGCTGTCCGGCTATGGCAACGGCAAATTCGGTCCCGATGACCCCGTCACCTATGGACAGGCAGCCACCCTGCTGCTGCGCATGCTGGGCTATTCTTCCACAGACATTGGCAAGGTATGGCCGACAGATTATGTCAACTACGCGCATACCTTGGAACTGGACGAGGGTCTCTCCCTATCCGCCGACCAAAGCATCACCCGTGGTCAGGCGGCCATTCTGCTCTACAACACCTTGAAAACCGAACCGAAGGGAGCTGCTCAGGAGCTTTACAACAGCTTTTCCGATACCGCCGCGGTGCAAAAGGCCATTATCCTTGACGTAAACTCGCAGCATGGCACTGCCAGTCATCAGCTGATGGTCTGTCTGGTCACCGCCACCGGAGCTTCCATTGAATATTTCAGCCAGAAAAACCAAATTTCCTCCATCCTTGTAGGCTATGAGGGTGACCTGCTGCTCAACGCCTCCGGCAAAGTACTGGGCTTCGTCCCCGATTCCACTGAAATGAAGGACATCGTCATAGGCAGTGCCAAGGCCTCCGGCATCACCGATGCCGCCGGTCTCATCCACCGCATTGCCGGAAACACGGTCACCATCGTGGGCGACGACCTCTATGTTTGGAACGACACAGGGTACATTCAGGCTGATGCCCTGTCCGGCCGTGTGGCCCGCCTCTATTACGATGACGACGGTGTGGTCAGCTATGTCTACATATCCTCTGGTCGCACAGACACCGATACAGACGTGGCCGTTGCCCAGACCGGCTCAGCCGCTGGCGAGCTTGCCCGCAAACTGGGGGTATCCGGCTATTACTCGATTGCAAAAAACGGCTGTGCCGCTCAGGCAAAGGATCTTGCGCAATATGACACGGCATATTTCGATTCCGCTTCCCGGACACTGTGCGTTTCCGACTACCGCATCACCGGCTTCATCGAAGCCGCTTCTCCCGGTCTGGTGGCAGCGGAAACTGTAACTGTCTCCGGCTGCACTCTTTCTGTGCTGGAATCGGCATGGGACAGTTTGGAGCAGTTTCGTCTGGGAGACAATGCCACCCTGCTGCTGACCGATGATCTGAAGGTAGCCGCTGCCCTGCCTTCTTCTGAACTGAGTGTGGATATGATTGGCATTCTCAGTCTGGACGGCCGCAGTGTCACCTTATCCCCTTCCAGACTGACCATCTCCGCCACTGAAGTGGATGCGAAGGAAACACTCCGTGGCACGCTGGTCAAAGTTTATGTCAACCGAGATTCCCTTTCTTGCTTTGCCTATACTTCCGACGTTCCCGGCAAACTCGACATCGGCAGCGGTACGCTGGGCAGATACGACCTTGCTCCCGGCTGCCGCATTTACGAGCACAGCGGCAGCAGCACCGCCCCCGGCTATGTATATAGTCTTTCGGGAGAGCTTGGTGTTCCCTCCTCCGACTTTGAGGAAATCTTTTGGACTGACACGATCGCCCGTGAAAAGATCCGGCAGATCCATCTTAACAGTGCCGGGCAGGTGGACGTTATTCTGCTCAACGATGTGACCGGAAATGCTTACACCTACGGCGAGCTCACCCGGTACACCGGCTTTAACGGCATCATGACCGCCTCCAGCCCCAAACCCACTTACAATGATGCCGCCACCATTACCAATGCTGCCGGTCAGTCCCAAAAGTATTTGGCATCCCGCTCCGTATCCGCCCACAATGCCTATTTCGGCATTGGCCTGCGCAGCTACAACGATATCTATCAGGACGTCGTCTCCCTTGTGCGGCTGACCGCCTCAGAGAAGTTGGCCGGAAACGCATTTTTCCTGCAGGGTGACGACTGGTACGTCACTGCCGCCGGCTATGAGCTGCCTGTCAGCGAAAAGGTACAGGTCTATGTGGAGTCTGCCGACCGCTGGCTCGGCGGTCCGGAAGGCATCAAAGCGGCCATTTCCTCCGGCCAGCCGCTGGTCGTTCATTATGACAAAACTCCCACCACCGGAGCGCAAGTACGAGTCATTGTGGTAACTTAACCAGACATAAAACAAGGACCTTCCGCAGTGCGGAAGGTCCTTGTTTTATAAACGTAATATTCAGTCTGCACACAGCTCCTGTGCCAGCGTCTCGATTTGGGCTCTGCTGTCTTCATTAAGGGCGGAAAGTATTTTTACATTGGTCTGTGTAAAGGTTATATCCTTGCTACCCTCCAACATCTTTTGCATGATCCGCACCGCCTGAGGAGCCCAGGATCCGTTCTCCATCATGCCAACGGTGCGGTTGCGATAGCCCCGCTCCGTCAGGTGATGGATGAACTCCCGCATAAACGGGAACACGTCCCCGTTATAGGTGGTGGTAGCCAACACCAGCTTGCCATAACGAAAGGCATCCTCCACCGCCTCGGCCATGTCACAGCGGGCCAGATCGTTGGCCACCACCTTGGCACTGCCTTTCTCCTTCAGCTTCTGGGCCAGTAATTCCACCGCGGAACGGGTATGTCCGTAAACGGAGGTGTAGGCAATGACCACACCCTCGCTTTCCACACCATAGGAGGACCAGATGTCGTACAGGTTGATATAGTAGCCCAGATTCTCGGTCAGCACAGGGCCGTGGAGAGGACAGATAGTCTCAATGTTCAGTCCAGCCACTTTTTTCAGCAGAGCCTGCACCTGCGCACCATACTTGCCTACGATACCAATGTAGTAGCGCCGGGCTTCACAGGCCCAATCCTCTTCCACATCCAGCGCGCCGAATTTGCCAAAGCCGTCCGCGGAAAAAAGCACTTTGTCGCAGGAATCGTAGGTAACGATCACTTCCGGCCAGTGAACCATGGGGGCAGTATAAAAAGTCAGGGTGTGCTTGCCCAAGCTGAGGGTATCCCCTTCTCCCACTACGATGCGCCGCTGGTCAAATTCCGTGCCGAAATAGTTTTTGATCATGGCAAAGGCTTTGGCCGAGGAGACGATGACCGCCTGCGGATAGGCATTCATAAAGTTTGCAATATTGGCAGAGTGGTCCGGCTCCATATGCTGTACCACCAGATAGTCCGGCTTGCGGCCGTCCAGCGCGTTTTTGATATTGTCCAGCCACTGGATGGCAAAAGCCTTGTCTACGGAATCCATAATGGCGATCTTCTCATCCACAATGGCATAGGAATTGTAGGACATACCGTTAGGAACAATATACTGTCCTTCAAACAAATCAATTTCGCGGTCGTTTACACCGATGTATTTGATGTCTTTTGTAATGGTCATAAGTCGGCTCCTCCCGAACAATATTTCTTCACTCAGCATACCCAAAAACGCGCAACAAATCAAGCTTCAATTTCGTTTTTTCCATTTCATTATCCACCTTATGCCCAACTTGTGCTATAATGGCCCTGTGGAATTCGGGCACGCAGTTCAGCTGGTGTCCGGCTTCAGCCGTAAGGAGGTCAAAACCATGCGTGAGATCAACGTCAGTCTGCTCACCGATGTAGTGGAGCGGCTGTGTATCCAGGCCAACACCCATCTGCCCGATGACGTAAAGTGTGCCATTGAGTCCTGCCGTGCCCGTGAGGATGGTCAAATCGCTCAGGGCGTGCTGGACAACATCATCGAAAACTACAATATTGCCGACCGGGAAAATGTCCCCATCTGTCAGGACACCGGCATGGCCTGCGTGTTTCTGGAGATCGGTCAGGACGTCCACTTCGTGGGTGGTGACCTGCGCGAAGCGGTGGACGAAGGTGTCCGTCGTGGCTATACCAACGGCTACCTGCGCAAGTCCGTGGTGGCCGATCCGGTCCGCCGGGGCAACACCGGAGACAACACCCCCGCCATGCTCTACACCGAGATCGTCCCCGGTGACAAGGTGAAGATCACGCTGGTTCCCAAAGGGTTCGGCAGTGAAAATATGAGTGCCATTCGCATGTTCAAGCCCTCCGCCGGTCTGCAGGGAATCAAGGACTTTATTCTGGAGACGGTTGAAGCCGCAGGCCCTAACCCCTGCCCCCCTATCGTGATCGGTGTGGGCATTGGCGGCACCTTTGACAAGGCCGCACTGCTGGCCAAAAAGGCCATTATGCGTCCGCTGGACACCCATCATCCCGACCCGTTCTATGCCGATTTGGAGAAGGAGATGCTGGACAAAGTCAATGAATTGGGCATTGGTCCTCAGGGTTTTGGCGGCCGAACCACCGCCATTGGCCTGAATATCGAGACTCTGCCTACCCACATTGCGGGCATGCCCTGCGCCATCAACATCAACTGCCACGTTACCCGGCACAAGACGGAGGTGCTGTAAATGGAAAAGCACATTACCCTGCCTCTGACCGAGGAGCTGGCCCGCACCTTGAAAGCAGGCGACACCGTCTACCTCACCGGCACCATCTACACCTCCCGCGACGCGGGCCACAAGCGCATGTGCGAAAGCCTTGCCAAGGGTGAACCGCTTCCCTTTGATCTCAAGGATGCCACCATCTACTACGTGGGCCCCACCCCCGCCAAACCGGGTCAGGTCATCGGCTCTGCCGGTCCCACCACCAGCGGCCGCATGGATGCCTATGCTCCCACCCTGATGAGCGTAGGTGCCCGGGGTATGATCGGCAAAGGCGCCCGTCTGCCCGAGGTGGTGGATGCCATGAAACAGTATTCCGGTGTCTACTTCGGCGCCATCGGCGGTGCGGGCGCACTGCTGGCCAAGTGCATCAAGAGCGCGGAAATGATCGCTTACGAGGACTTGGGCGCAGAGGCTCTGCGCAAGCTCTATGTGGAGGAAATGCCTCTTTTCGTTATTATCGACTGCCAAGGAAATAACCTTTACGAGTTAGGTCGCACAGAGTATCTGAACTCCAAAAAATAATTTCACACAGTCAGGACCACCCGTATAACGGCTGGCCTGCTCTGCCCCTATAAGAGGTAAGGCTCTCGAATATTATCACTACTGCATATATGCCCCACTGCCAGCAGGCTGGCGTGAGGTTTGGCCGAGGCCCCCTTGTGTAAAGGGGGCTGCCGAGCGAATGCGAGGCTGGGGGATTGTCTGTCTTCTTTCTTTACAACCCCTTCGTCCTCGCTACGCTCGGCCACCTCCCCTTACATAGCATAGCCGTTGGCGGCTTTGCCGCCTTACGGATATGGCATGCCCCTTGCGGGTACAGGGGAGGCTTTCCGCTGCGGCG
>JAZNTL010000133.1:0-5369 GCA_045591745.1 Lawsonibacter sp. | reverse complement strand
GCCCCCCCCCAGGGGGGTCCTCCCGTTTTCTTTTGTAAAATCAAATCTCGTTTTCTTCGGCCACCACTTCGTGAGGGGAGGGAGGGAGAATGGGCTCGTCGTGTTCCATCTGTTCAAAGTAGTCCTCCTCCTGCAGCACGGGTTTGCGGCGGCGGGCGATGGCGATGATGGCAGGGTAGAGGACGATGGCGATCAGACCGCCGGAAAAACCGTTGTTATACAGGTTCATGCCAGCCGCGGGAGAGCCGGAGTAGAGCACCACCGAGGAGTGCAGGAAGCCGGCCAGCACACCGTAGGGCCAGCCGAAGTAGCCGGAGATAGGGGCCAGAGTGGTACAAAACAGGCAGGCCAGTTGCACCGCCGGGTCGGACAGGGACCAGTGCATCACAACACCGCCAAGGGACACACCTGCCATAATGGGCAGAATGTTGAACGCGTGCTTACCGAAGGCAGAAAAACCGATGATAGTCAGGATGCCGCCGATGGTGGGGCCGTTCAGGTCGCCGCCTACCGCAAGGATAAAGCAGGTGCCGATGAGCCCGTTGATGCCCGCGTTGACCATGACCACGTTGTGACCGAACATACGCAGGTAGTCGCTGGCGGCGCGGCCACTGGTCTGGAGCAGGCGGCGATAGCCCGCCCACACCGCCCACAGGGGCTTTTTGGTCAGGAACAGGCCGCCGACAATGAGCAGCACGGACAGGCCGCACAGCAGGATGGAAAAGACGGTGTTATAGCCCGAGGCCCAGCGGTAATAGGTGGTGGGGTCAGCGCCCAGCGAGGTCATCAGCGGCACGAAGATAAAGGCTAGCAGCCCGCAGGCGAAGCCCACGTTGTAGAGATTCATACCGTTCTGGATGCGGTAGGTGTAGGCGGCCAGAGGGGGCATGATAAAACCAATGACAAGACCGGCCGCAATGCCCAGCACAGGATGTCCCCAGCCGTTGTCAAGGGCTATGTAGCTGACGATGGGGGACAGGGCGGTGGCCATCAGGCCGATGTTGGCAAAGGCGCCAAAGGGCTCCTTGCGGTATCTGGTATACAGCCATGTGCCAAGCAGAATGGGCCAGATGTTGACAAAATTCTTTCCGAACAGGGAAAAGCCCGACATCAGGCCAATGACCACCAGGGTCATACCGTTGGGAATGTCATCTGCCACGTAGAGAATGCACAGGCTGATGGCGGTGACAATGGCCGCATTGACCAGCGCGGCACCCGGTCCGGCGATGAGGATGTAGTCGGTGATCAGTGCGTCCTCAGATAGAATAATGGTTACAAGACCATTCAGAATGTTTGTCGGGCTGTCCAGAAAGAAGCCTATCAGTGCCAGCAGCGCGGCATAGACCCACAGAACGGGGAACAGCTTTTCATATCGGAAGTGAGTTTGATGATGGTGCAGATGGACATCCATAGGCGGGGTCTTCCTTTCCTCGGATATGGGTGGTTATAGTTGGGTAAAGCGGAAAAAGGTGCGGGTCTGCTCTACGTTGCGGGCAATTTCATCCCGCAGTGCGTTCAGGTCGGGGAACTTCTCCTCCGGGCGCAGAAACTTGTAAAACTCCACCCGGACAGTTTTATCATATAAATCGCCCTCAAAGTCCAGCAGAAAACCCTCCACGGTCAGCCGGTCGCCGTCGTCCACGGTGGGCCGGCTGCCTACGTTGGTCACCGCCATGTGAGGCTGACCGTCCACCCAGATACGGGTGGCATACACTCCGTGGGCGGGGACGACCACACCTTCGGGGATGGAGAGGTTGACTGTGGGAAAGCCCAGCGCGCTACCCAGCTTTTTGCCGTGGGCAACCGTTTCACTCAAGGTGTGGGGGTGGCCCAAAAAGGTGCGGGCGCGCTCCATCTCACCCTGAGCCACCAGTGTGCGGATGTAGGTGGAGGAGACGATAATGCCCTCCTGCACCACCGGGTGGATGATGTCACAGCCCAGCCCCAGCGCTTCGCACTTGAGCTTGAGCCGCTGCGGATTGCCCTCGCCCCGGTAGCCGAAACGGAAGTCGTGCCCGGCCACGATGTGGACGGCACCGAAGTCGCGCACCAGATAGTCGGTGATGAAATCCTCCCACGGGGTCTTCATCATCTCCCGGTCATAGTGGGCCACGATCACGTCCTGTATGCCGTACAGACGGCGCATCAGGTCGGCCCGGTCCGCCGTGGTGGACAGCAGGGGAGTGGCCCGGCCCAGAATAAGACTTTCCGGATGGGTGTCGAAGGTGAAGGCGGCAGGAACGGCACCCAGCTCCCGGGCACGCTGGGCGACCCGGCGCAGCAGGGCACCGTGGCCCTTGTGCACGCCGTCGAAAAAGCCGAGGGCAATCACGCGTTTTGGAGTGTTCACAGTAAAATCGCTCCCTAACACAGGTTATACTTCAAAAAAACTCTTGATGGTGGATAGCTTGCCGCTTTCTCCACGGCACAGGGCGAGAAAGTCTCCACTCTCGCCATATACCCGATATTCTCCGTTGGGCAGGCCGGGTATCACTACCGTCATACCGTTGCGCACCTTTTTTTCAAGGTCGGCGGGCAGGTGGTAGATCGGGCGTTCGGAAAAGTAGGTGTCCACAGGCAAAAGCATAGCGGTCGGGTCGTTTGCCGACAGGACCTGTTCCAATGTGACGGCCTGTTCCAGCGTGAAGCCGGCGGCCATGGTGCGCCGCAGAGAGCTCATGCAGCCGCCGCAGCCCAAGGCAGCGCCAATGTCGTGGCACAGGGTGCGCACGTAGGTACCCTTGGAGCAGCGCACCCGGATAATAAACTCGTCCGGAGCGGTCCGGTCCTCCACAGTCAATGCATGGATGGTAACGGGGCGGGCGGGCCGCTCCACCTCCCGGCCTTTGCGGGCCAGCTCATAGAGCTTTTTACCGTTGATTTTAATGGCGGAAAACATGGGCGGGATCTGGGAAATGTCGCCCCGGAACTGCTCCAGCACGTCTTCCAGCTGCTGGCGGGTGACCTGCACCGGATGCTGCTCCAGCACTTCGCCGGAGGTGTCCTGAGTGTTGGTCACAAGGCCCAGCTTCAGTCCGGCTACATATTCCTTTTCGCCCTTGTCGGCAAATTCTACCGCCCGGGTGGCCCGACCCACAAAGACGGGCAAGACTCCGGTGGCCATAGGGTCTAACGTGCCGGCATGACCGATGCGCTTTTCCTTCAGGATGCCCCGCAGCTTGGCGCATACATCCATGGAGGTCCATTCCTGTGGTTTATCGATAATAATAATACCGTTCGGCATAAAAACTGTCCTTATCTTTCGTTCCGTACCTGCCGAATGGCGGCGAGGATGGCGGTTTGAGTCTGCTCCGGGGAGCCGTCCACGGAAGCACCGGCGGCTGCGGCATGACCGCCGCCACCCAAAAGACCGCACACCTTGCTGGCGTTCAGATCGCCCGGCTCGGTGCGCAGGGAGATCTTGCACCGCTGGGGGGTGAGCTGGCGCACGGTGATACCGGTGCGTACCCCCTCAATCTGGCCCACAAAGGCGGAAATGTCGTCCAGATCCTCCTCGGTGGCTTTCAGGGAGTTGATCATGTCCAGCGTCAAGGTGACCATGGCCATGGTACCGTTGTCAAAGACCTGCATTCCGGCGGTGAGCATGCTTTCCAGCTTCAGCCGCTTCAGGGACTTGGAGCGGAAATGCTTGCGGTTGATAGGGTAGAAGTCGATTCCCGTTTCCAGCAGCGCGGCAGCCACCCGATGGCAGGCGGCAGAGGTGTTGCTGTATACGAAGCAGCCGCAGTCGGTGGACACCGCCACATACAGGGGCAGGGCCACCTCTTTTGAAATGGGGCCCCACTGGCGGATGACGTCGTAGATCAGCTCACCGCAGGCGGCGCGGTCTGCATCCAAGCAGGTGTTTTGCGCATAAAACTCCTGAGAGGGGTGGTGGTCAAAGGTCAGATCCACCCGGTCCAGATAGGGTTTGGCTGCTTCATGGAACATGGAGCGGGCGGTCATATCCACTGCCACCACGGTGTCAGGGGTATAGCCTTCCGGGGCCAGCAGTCCCTCCAGATAGGGCAGATAGATACCGCTGGTATTGGAATCTGGCAGGATGTGGGCGGTCTTGCCCTGCTCCCGCAGGGCCCGGCACAGGCCGGCGGCGCAGCCCACCGTGTCCCCGTCCGGGCGCACGTGGGTCAGGATGAGAAAATCGTCATGGTCCAGCAGCCACGCGGCGGCCTGCTCATAGCTCAGCGTGCCCATACTCACTCCTCCAGTACGATGTCCGCGTTGGCGGGGTTGGCGGGTTTGACCACGTTGGGGTCACGCAGCAGGTCCAGAATGTGAGCGCCCTGGTCAATGGAGTCGTCCCGAACGAAGGTCAGCTCTGGAGTATAGCGCAGCTGCAGGGCGCGGCCCAGCTCACGGCGCAGCCAGCCGGAGGCGGACTTGAGCCCCTTGAGCACTTGGGTGCAGTCACTTTTGTCCAGTACGCTGATATAGATTTTGGCGAACTTCAGGTCGGGAGTGGTGTCCACGGCGGTAACGGAGATCATGCCGGTGACCCGGGGATCCTTGACGCTGCGGATGAGGGTGGACAGCTCGCGCTGAATTTCCTCGTTGATGCGTCCGATTCGGTTGTTAGCCATATATATTCTCCTTTTGGGTCGTATTCAAAGCTAAATGGTGATGGTCATTTGGGATTGACCAAACGTTCCGTGTTCCAAAGTAGATTCAAGAAATTGTTTCATAGCATCCATATCAAGATCTGGTAGTTTCCCTTGATAATGGGACACACGGTCATCTCGGTCAACACCTACCCATAGGTTCCACAATTCTACTTCTTCACCCATCGTGAAATTTCTTCCAAGGTATTCTTTCAAATGCAGGAGATCCAATTCGTTTGCTTGCAAACTGAACTCAACTTGATAGGGTTTCATAGCCAAATGCAACGATTCTACCGCATGACGGTAATAGCTATGTTCCTCTACACAAAATCCAGCGGGGGCACTCACTTGAAATTGTTCGCCTGTGGGGATAGTGATGGTTTTTGTTCGCATCACCTGAAAATCACAACAGGGCAGTGGTTTGTCCGCTGCGATCAGCATGACCCGGCTCATAAAACCCTCCTGACAAGCAAGTTGGGGCGGGCGAAACGCCCGCCCCAACGGTGGTAAAACGATATTTATACCTCGATCTGCTCCATCAGGAACGCTTCAATGATATCGCCTTCCTTGATATCCTGGAACTTCTCAAAGGTGATGCCGCATGTCCCACGGAATTGAATTCCGTGGGGACCCTTTGAAATTGCAATGCTCGGGCGAAATGAATTCGCCCTGCGCAAATCTTCGCCTACGGCTTCGATTTTACGCGCCATAAGGCGCGCCCCGCGTTGCGGGGTACTCGTGCGGCATTTA
>JAZNTL010000132.1:0-15959 GCA_045591745.1 Lawsonibacter sp. | reverse complement strand
TCCTCCTATTTATGGGAGGATCGGGGCGAAAGTTGCACGTCTGCGTGCAACTTTAAAAAAAATTTAAAAATAGTGCGATTTTTCTATCCATGCCTTTGATGCAAGTGCGCTCCCAGAACAAAGCCCTGCAACCAGAGGTTGCAGGGCTTTGTTTTGGAATCGCACTTGCATCAAAGGTGTGGATAGAAAAAACGTGCTCTTTTGAAATTTTCATCAAAGTTGCACACCAATGTGCAACTTTTGCCACGATCCTCCCATAGATAGAAGACCTTTTATACTATGAGGGAGGAAATAAACTATGAGCAAAGAAGCTGTTGGACAAATGAATGCCAAAATCGGCAGCAGTGAGTATTGATCCAGAGTAAACCATAATACCATACTTGGCGGTCTGATGGGGGCAAAAACCAACTATCAGGCCACCCTGCGGGAACTGGGGCAGCGGGCCAGTGGGACCATTGAGGAAATTTACGCAGATTTGTCGAGCCTTGGCAGCCGGATTCGCTTTCTGGACTCGCACAACCGAAACGCCCTTGCAAAACAGGTAGAGGGATTGTATGATGTTTGTAAGATGAGCGGAGTGACCGTGTGGCACAACAGCGAGTGCGTACAGGGCCTGAACCTGAGCATGATGTCTCCGTGGACACGGAACTTCCGGGACGAGCGGGGCATCGAGAAAGCTATCGCCATCATCAACAAGTCTCGATTTTCCGGCAGTGAGGCGGTTGACCTGCTGAAAGAGGCGAGAAAATGGAGTATTGCGTTTGCCTGCGGAAGTGACCGGGCAAAACGAGCCTTTTTGGAAGCTGTGATACAGGGAAACAACAGTAGCAGCTTTTTACAAGATGTAATCGATGAATATCAAGGGTTAGACCGCCATCAGCGTTACGAGGGCAAATGCGGTCATACGGTGGGCAGCCGCACCTATATGACCCACATGGAGTGGCAGGTGTTTGGCATGACTCTGCCCAGCCTGATCTGCGCATCCTCCGGCAATCCGGACTATGAGCGACTGCTTCGGGATGCCCTGCGGTCTGTTGCCGGCCAACTGGAGCGGGATTTGGACAGTGCCATCCGGGAGAACGATTATACTACCGATGAGACGGCGGCAATCCTGAAAGCGGTGGTAAGTGAGTTGGACCACTGTGGGGTCAGCACCGGGTCTTTAAACAGTAAAATCGAAAAGCTGGCGTGGTTTGTTGGTGGAGATCCCTCTAAAATCAAAGAACTGCAAAAAGCACTCAACGATTTGGGCGTTGGGCAGCGCTTGAAAGAAGACGGTGTGTATGGGCCGAAAACAGAAACAGCAGTAGACAAGGTTATTAATGAGATTTCGAGTTTCCTTACGGATAAAAAGAAAATTGGCGCGCTCTCTACAACAATCGATGCAGCTGTTGCTGTAGCTGGGGATCTGATTGATTGTCAAGGAATAGTGCAGGTACTGTATAATGGGCTTGAAGCGGGTCGTGATCTCCTACAATGTATGGCATGGAAATGGATAGCGGTTGACTGGTTCTTGCCCAAAAAAGAATGTCCGGTGGCAGCCCTATTGTTGGAGCACTCCTTGGAAAAGGCGCCCAGCAACCTTCACTTTTCGCAATCCCATTGGGTTACAGAGAGAGTTATACAGAGTAAGGGGTTTAAGAAAGCCTTTGCGGAACTGGAACAGAACATACAGAAAAACCCTGACGTGTATGCTGTGAACGGAAAAACAGATCTGGATTTTCAGTGGTCGGGTGATACTGACTTATACTATGGCATAGGAAAGTGTACCCTCAAATATACCTGCATTAGACATCCTTCCTCTGTGAACGTAAAGTTTTTCATAGAAGATCGATATGATTTTGATCACATCAGAACGATTCGCGGAGATGTGGAGCGGTTTATAGTAATTGATCGTGATATTGGGCCGCTGGCAAATGATGCGGGGCTTATTTCGCAGGCAGATGGAGTAATTTCAAATTATCACATTTTTATTACATTCGAGAAAACCATTGAACTGAATTAAGGGGGATATCTATGCGGAAAAAGAATGCATCTCGATATACCGTGTTGCTGGTGTGCTTTTTATATATGATCCTGATTTTGGGTTCTTGCGTCTATGTGGAATGGAATGCCAATTCACCTAAACATGTAAATGTTCTCTTTCCGGAAGGCACACAGATCATCAGAAGAACCGATACCCACAAAGGCTTTTTTCGCAGAGAAGGCATTGCTGTGTTGGTGGCACAAATTCCGGAGGAGTCTATTCGGGAGTTTGGGGCCCGATTGCGGAGCGAAGGATTTATTGCGCTTCCTCCGGTGGGGGCGGCACATGATCTGTTGTATGCCGTCGAAGAGATCAGGCATATTCTTGATTCTCCGACCGTAATGTCTCATTATGAGGACGATGCTTTTGCCTTTGTCGAGGAAGCTTTTTCAGATTGCTTCGCAGTCATATATGATTTAGAAACAGGGCTTTACTGCCATGTTGAGTACGACGAATGAGTTGAATTAAGGGGTGTATATCCATGAAGAAAAAATGCGGGACTCTACATCGTATTTTGCTGTTATGGTGCCTTTTTAACTTGTTGTTGATTGTTGCTTTATGCGTATATGTAGTATGGAATATGAATGCACCTTCACATGTAAATGTTCTTTTTCCAGAGGGCACGCAGATCATTCGAAAAACCGATACCCATCAAGGTTTTTTTCGCGTGCGTGGAACTGCCGTTACCGTGGCGAAAATTCCTCGGGAGTTTGTGCAAACGTTTGGAAAACATTTGGTTGGGGAGGGTTTTTGGGATGGACATCCTTATGATGAGCCGCGCCAAAGGCTGGAAATGATCCCAGAAGCGAAGACGGCATTGGAGTCCGATAATATATTATGGACATATCAGGATGAGGCGTTTGCGCTTATTGAAGAGTCTTATTCAGATTATTTTGTTGCCGTATATGACTTGGAAAGCGGGCTTCTATGCTGTGTTGAGTACGACGAATGAGTTGAATTAAGGGGTGTATATCCGTGAAGAAAAAATGCGGGAATCTACATCGTATTTTGCTGTTATGGTGCCTTTTTAACTTGTTGTTGATTGTTGCTTTATGCGTATACGTAGTATGGAATGCCAATTCGCCTAAACATGTAAATGTGCTGTTCCCGGAAGGCACACAGATCATCAGAAGAACCGATACCCACAAAGGCTTTTTTCGCAGAGAAGGCATTGCTGTGTTGGTGGCACAAATTCCAGAGGAGTCCATTCGAATGTTTGGGGCCCAATTGCGGAGCGAAGGTTTTTCTGCAGGTCCTCCGTCGGAAGCGGCATGTGAACTGCTATATCCAGTAGAAGACGTTAGACATATTCTCGATTCATCAAACACAATCTACCATTACGAGGACGATGCCTTTGCCTTTATCGAGGAAGCTTTTTCAGATTGCTTTGCAGTTATATATGATTTGGAAACGGGGCTTTACTGCCATGTTGAGTACGACGAGTAAAAACAAAACCCCTGTAACCGTTGTGGTTACAGGGGTTTGTTCTGGTGGACGATACAGGACTTGAACCTGTGACCTCCCGCACGTCAAGCGGATGCTCTACCAGCTGAGCTAATCGTCCGAACAGCATAAATTATTATAGCCACTGCTTGTCCGCTTGTCAACCCCTTTTTGCGTGTTGGTCGATATTTTTTCTTTCGCATGTAAAATTTTTAAAATTTCGTCATTTCCCCCTATCTTTCTGTGGCGGTTTCCTATATAATGTTTTTATCAATAATGAATAAGGGGTCCTGCAAATGTTACACCTTGATTTGTCTAAATTGACATCTTTCGTCCCGGAGGGGTATTTGGCTGCCCGGGAACAGGCTCTTGGGAAGGCCCATGAGATGCTGCAAAACAGCAGTGGTCCGGGCGGTGAATTCACCGGCTGGGTGAAGCTGCCTGCCAACTATGACAAGGTGGAGTTTGAGCGCATCAAGGGGGCTGCCAAGAAGATCCAGACCGACTCTCAGGTGCTGGTGGTCATCGGCATCGGCGGCTCCTATCTGGGTGCCCGGGCGGTGATCGAGCTGCTGTGCTCCCACAATTATAACCTCAAGCGCAAGGGCACACCAGACGTGCTGTTCGTGGGCAACACCCTGTCTACCGATGCCGTTCTGGAGGTCATGAGTCTGATTGGGGACCGTGACTTCTCCATCAATGTCATCTCCAAGTCGGGCACTACCACCGAGCCCGCGGTGGCCTTCCGTATTTTCAAGGGCCTGCTGGAGGCCAAGTACGGCAAGCGGGCCGCTGCCAAACGTATTTACGCCACCACCGACAAGAGCCGCGGCGCACTGAAGACGCTGGCGGATACGGAGGGGTACGAGACCTTTGTGGTGCCCGATGACATCGGTGGGCGGTATTCCGTACTGACTGCGGTGGGCCTGCTGCCCATCGCCGTGGCCGGAGTGGATATTGAACAGCTGATGTCGGGCGCGGCGCAGGCTATGGACGAGCTTGGCAAGCCCGGTCTTGATAACGTGGGCTGGCAGTATGCCGCTGCCCGCCATGCCCTGTACGAGGACGGCAAGCGCATTGAGATCTTGGGCTGCTATGAGCCGGGCTTCCGCTTTTTCGCCGAGTGGTGGAAGCAGCTGTACGGCGAGAGTGAGGGTAAGGACGGCAAGGGATTGTTCCCCGCCAGCGTGGAATTTACCGCCGACCTGCACTCCATGGGCCAGTATATTCAGGACGGACACCGCAACCTGTTTGAAACGGTGATCCACTTTGAACAGCCCAGAGGCAAACTGCTCATCCCCACCGACCCGGACAACGTGGACGGGCTGAACTTCCTGGCAGGTAAGACGCTGGCCTTTGTCAATGAGCAGGCCCTGCGTGGCACCATTCTGGCCCACGTGGAGGGTGGTGTACCCAACGTTCTGATGACTCTGCCCTGTATTGAGGCAAAGAGCGTGGGCTGGCTGATCTACTTCTTTGAGTACGTGTGCGGCCTGTCCGGCTATCTGCTGGAGGTCAATCCTTTCGACCAGCCCGGGGTGGAGGCTTATAAAAAGAACATGTTTGCCCTGTTGGGCAAGCCCGGCTACGAGGACAGAAAGGCTCAGCTGCCAGCAATGCTGTGATTTACGAAAAATTCATGATAATCCAGTTGAAAAGTTTGCCGTGATATGGTAAAGTAAATGCAAGGAATTGGTGGATAGCCACCGACCACTACAACCGTAAGGAGTGATACACATGGTCAGAGTAATCATGGGCAAGAAGGGCTCCGGCAAGACGAAGCAGATGATCGACCTCATCAACTCTGCCGTCCAGACCGAGCACGGCAACGTCATTTGCATTGAAAAGGGCGAAAAGCTCACTTTTGATATCCACTACCAGATCCGTCTGGTGGAGTCCAGCGAGTATGACATCGCCAGCTACACCGCCCTGAAGGGCTTTGTCAGCGGCCTGTACGCCGGCAACTACGACATTACCCACGTGTTTATCGACAGCCTCACAAAGATCGTGGGCGGCGATACCAACGTGGAGACGGAGAACTTCCTGGATTGGCTGAACGCCTTCTCCGACAAGCACAACATCAAGTTCACCGTCACCATCAGTGACGATGCTTCCCTGGCTTCTGAGGGCATCAAGAAGTATTTCTAATTTTACACAAAATCAAAAGGGCGGACAGCTATGCTGTCCGCCCTTGCTTTTTGCCGTCAAAGGAGTTAGAATAGGGCTCGATATCCAAAGAGGTGATCTTCCAATGAATCGAAAAGCCATCGCCGCGGCATTTCCTGTCACGGTGCCGGTGCTCATGGGCTATTTGGCCATCGGCATCGCCTTTGGGCTGATGCTCCAGTCCATCGGTTACGGAGCGCTGTGGGCCGGATTTATGAGCCTTGTGATCTATGCCGGCTCCGGTCAGTATCTGGGGGTATCCCTGCTGGCTATGGGAGCGCCCCTGACTCAGGTGGCCCTGCTGACCTTTATCGTCAACTTCCGCCATCTGGTGTACGGCCTGTCCCTGCTGGAAAAGGTGCGGGGCATGGGTGTGCGCAAGCTGTATATGATCTTTTCCCTGACCGATGAGACCTATGCTCTGCTCGGCTCGGCAAAGGTGCCGGAGGGCGTGAAGGAACACGATTTTTATTTCTGGATCGCGCTGATGAATCAGAGCTACTGGGTCATTGGCTCCGTTCTGGGGGCTGTGGCCGGTCAGTTGCTGGGTTTTGATACCACGGGTGTGGATTTTGCCATGACGGCGCTGTTTATCGTCATTGCCGTGGATCAGTGGCGCAGTTATTCCGGACACCTGCCCGCTCTGCTGGGCGGTGCGGCTACGCTGGTGTGCCTAGTGCTGTTTGGACCGGACAATATGCTGGTTCCCGCGCTGGCAGTCATCGTGTTGGTGCTGGTGCTGGCCCGGCCCCGGCTGGAGCAGAAGAAAGGAGCGGAACGGACATGAACGGCGCACTTACTGCAACTCAGGCACTGGCCTCTATCCTTGTGATGGCGGCGGTTACATTCCTCACCCGGGCGCTGCCCTTTTTGCTCTTTGACCGGGGAGGACACCCGCCCCGCATCGTGCTCTATCTGGGACAGGTGCTGCCCCCTGCGGTCATTGCCATGCTCATTGTCTACTGTCTCAAGGGTGTAAGCTTTGCAACACCTGCCGGGTGGGTGCCCGCACTGGCGGCGGGACTGACTGCTGCTGCCCTCCACCTATGGAAGCATAACGACCTGCTGTCCATTTTTGGCGCCACGGTGCTGTATATGGTGTTGGTACAGGGCATATTTTAAAGGAGAAGATCATGCACAACGAACTGACCGAGCAGGATATTCGCCTCATGCGGGAGGAACTGGACTACCGCCGTATTCAGCTGCGTCCCCAGCTGCTGGAGGAGGTCAAGACCGCCCGTGCCTTTGGTGATTTGAGTGAGAACTTCGAGTACAAGGCGGCCAAGCGGGACAAGAACCGAAACGAGAGCCGCATTCGGTATCTGGAGAATATGATCAAGACTGCAGTGGTTATTTCCGGGGAAACGTCGGCGGACAAGGTGGGCCTGTTTGACTTCGTCACCGTCTTTGTAGAGGAGGACGAAGAGGAGCAGGAATACCAAATCGTCACCACCGTGCGGCAGGATGCCCTGAAAAACCGCATCAGCAAGGAGTCGCCCTTCGGGAAAACGGTGCTGGGCAAGCAGGTGGGAGACCGACTGTATATCCCGGTCAACGACAATTACGGCTATTATATCGTCATCCGCGCCATTAAAAAGGGGATGGACGATGGGTCCATCCCCATTAACAGTTTTTAATGGAAAACGGCACGCCGATTGGCGTGCCGTTTTTGGGTTAATTGAACTTGTAGATTTTGCGGGTCAAGCGGTAAAGAGCCAGAGACAGTTTGCGGCCCGGTGCGGTGGGCAGGTTAGTCAGGGCCGGGATGGAGAAATAGCGCATGCGGGTATAGAGCTTTTTGTCCTTGCCGCGAATATACTCCCACAGCTGGGTGCGCTTGGCCAGTGCCTCGGGTGTGCCGTCCATGGTCAGGAAGATGGAGGAGATGGCCACCATAATGGCCAGGTAGTTGAACATATAGCCGCCCAGCTTTTTGGATTTTTCGGAAACGGTGTTCAAGTCGTGGCTGTCCAGCATGTGATAATTGACCCGCAGCTGCTGGTCCACCCGGCCCAGCATGACCTTTTCATTGACGGACTGGTCAGCCCGGCCAATGAAGTAGCGGTACAGGTCCACATCCAGATAATACATGTTGCGCACGTAGGGCAGGGGCTGATAGACAAAGATGTTGTCCACATAGAAGGTGTGCTTGGGCAGCTCCAAATTACAGTCGCGCAGCAGCTGGGTGCGGTAGATGACGGAGTGCATCAGCAGGTACTGGCCGGGTTTGAAGGGTTTGATGGCGTCCCAGCCAAATACGCGGCCCGCGGGGAACACGTTGCGGTAGTGGGCCACACGCTGGGTGTTGTCCTCCACGTGCTCGTAAACGTAGTTGCAGATGAGCATGTCCACCAGCTTTTTGTCCCGAACGAACTGACGCAGCTTGTCCAGCGCCTTGTGCAGCGCGTCCACATCCACCCAGTCATCCGAGTCCACCACCTTGTAGTAGATGCCCCGGGCGTTGCGGATGCCCTGATTGACGCCCTCACCGTGGCCGCCATTCTCCTGATGGATGGCGCGCACGATGTCGGGGTATTGGGCGGCATAGCGGTCGCAGATCTCGGCGGTGTTGTCCTTGGTAGAGCCGTCGTTGACCAGAATGATCTCAATGTCGTCGCCGCCCTGAAGCAGAGTGTCCACACAGTGCTCCATATAGGCCGCGGAGTTGTAGCAGGGTACGGCAAAGGTAATGAGCTTATCCATGTTGATCTCCTTCCTTACACCAGCTTGTCGGCCAGCGCCAGCGCCTGTGCGACGATGGCATCCATGTTGTAATATTTGTATTCCGCCAGACGACCCAGCAGGTGCAGGTTGTCATAGCCGTCGGAAAGGGCCTTGTACTGCTGGTACAGGGCGTTGTTTTCCGGGTTGATGATGGCATAATAGGGCGTTTCCTCCGCCGCGCCCGTGTAGGCGAAGGAATATTCCTTGACGGTGGTGGTGCAGCCCTTCTTCTCCTGCCCGGTCATGTGCTTGAACTCGGTGATGCGGGTATAATCCTCGTCCACGGTGTAGTTGACCGTGCCGTGGGTCTGGAAAAAGTCGGTGTCATGGGTCTCAAACTTAAAGTTCAGACTGCGGTAGGGCAGACGGCCGTATTGGAAGTTAAACAGCTCGTCCACCGCACCGGTGTAGATCACCGGGCCGGAAAAGACTTCGCCGTCCAGACGGGTTTGACCATCGGTCAGGGAAAGACGATCCCGGGCATCCACTCCGGTGACCACGGTGATATTGGGATGGTCCAGCATCCGCTCAAAGATGGGGGTATAGCCGTCCAGAGGCATGCCCTGCCACGTGTCCTGAAAATAGCGGTCGTCACGGGACAGGAACACGGGCACCCGGGCGGTGGTGTTGGGGTCGATCTGCTCCGGAGTCTGCCCCCACTGCTTCATGGTGTAGTGGACAAAGACGTGTTCGTACACGTAGTCTGCCACCTGACGGATCTCCGGGTCATCGTTCTGGCGCAGTTCCAGAATGGTGACCTTCTTCTCCGGGCCGTAGATGGAGATAAGCTTATCGCCAAGGGCCTTGCCCTTTTCCGGGCCGTAGGCCGTTTCCAGACTGGTCAGATTAAAGGGAACGGGCATCTGCACCCGCCGGCCGGCCTGCGCTCCCTCGCCGGGGATGTTGGCCACCACCCGGTGCTGGTAGTCAAGCCATCGGGTGAATCGGGACAGATACTCATACACACGCTGGTCGTTGGTGTGGAAAATATGGGGACCGTACTGGTGGATGAGGATGCCGGCCTTGTCCAGACAATCATAGGCATTGCCGCCCACATGGTTCCGGCGCTCCAGCACCAGCACACGTTTGCCGCCCCGCTCGGCCAGTTCCCGGGCGCACACCGCGCCGGCAAAGCCCGCGCCGATGATCAGGGCATCATAATTCTGCTTCAAAACAGAACACACCTTTTCTCGTTTTTCTGTAGGCCGCAGTCATATACGGCCAAACTATTCTACCACAGTTTGGCACAGAAAGGAATATGAAGCAGTTTAAAATTGTTTTTTTATATTTTTTCAGGAAAAATAAAAAAAGGGCTTGACCTTCCACCGGGTGGAAGGGGTACAGTAGGGACAGGAAGGAGGAACTGCCGTGAAGATCAACGAGGTAGAAGCCAAGGTGGGCATCACCAAAAAGAATATTCGTTTTTATGAGCAGGAGGGACTGCTGCGGCCTCAACGAAACCGGGAAAACGGGTATCGGGACTATTCTCAGCAGGAGGTGGATATGCTTATGCGCATCAAATTGCTGCGGAAGTTGGGTCTGCCGTTGGAGGAAATCCGCCGTCTGCAGGCCGGACAACAAATCACCGTGGGCGATGCGATGCGCCGCCATCTGGTCACGCTGGAACGGGAACGGGAAAATCTGGAACAGGCCGTGCAGCTGTGCCAGCAGCTCAAGCAGAGTGAAGTGCGGCTGGAGGCATTGGATGCGGACGACCTGTTGGCCCGGATGGGGCATATGGAACAGGAGGGCACTACCTTCCGCAATATGCACCGGCAGGATGTGGGCCGCCGCTATGTGGCTCCCGTGGTTATCAGTGCAGCTGTGGTGATGCTGATGCTGGCGCTGACGGCTCTTGGGGTATGGGGCTACCTGACCGAGACCCAAGCCGTGCCGCCCCCGGCGCTGATGGCGGTGTTCCTGCTTGTCCCGCTGGCAATCATTGTAGGCGTTATACTGGCGCTGAAGCAGCGCTGGACGGAATTGAAAGGGGGTGAAGAGGATGAAGCAAAGCAATATTGACCGCCGGGCCAGAGATAAGAAAGCGGCGGTGGTGGGGGTGGCCTTTTTTGCCGGGCTGCAGCTTGTGTGCGCGGTAGCCTTTGGCTCCCTGTGCTTTATCCCGGACGCGCCGGGTTGGCTGGTGGTGCTGTTTGGAGTGCTGGCGGTGGGCTGTTTGCTGCTGGTTATTCCGGCACTTGTAGTGATGAAACAACGCTTTAAGGAAATTGAAGGAGGAGAATTAGATGAAGCTGCTGAATATTGATCATGTGCCCGGACAGGAGATCGAGGCCCTTGGTATCGTCAAGGGTACGGTGGTCCAGTCCAAGAATCTGGGCAGGGACTTTATGGCCGGGATGAAGACACTGGTGGGCGGCGAGATCGTGGGTTATACCGAAATGCTTACCGAGGCCCGGCAAATCGCCACCAAGCGCATGGTGGACGAGGCCAAAGAGTTGGGCGCAGATGCCATCGTGAACATACGTTATGGAGCTTCTTCTGTGATGCAGGGAGCGGCAGAGATCGTGGCCTATGGAACTGCTGTAAAATTCAAGTAAGTGATTTACTCCGCGCACCGATAAACGGTGCGCGGAATATTTTTTGCTTCGGTGCATACCTTGTCAATAGGACAAGGGGGTGTACCCATGAAACGCAACGTTGCGGTGGCATGGCTGCTGGTGCTGCTTACGTTCCTGCTCCCGGTGCTTCTGATCCGGGGTGGGCCGCTGGCGGGGAGCGGAGAAGAGAATACACAGCTGCTGCCCATGTATCAGGTCGGTTCGCCGCAGAGTGCGGACGGACAACGGCAGGTGGCTCTGCTGCTGGAGGATGGCAGTGTAGAAAAGCTGAGCCTTGCCGACTATCTATGGGGGGTGGTGGCAGCGGAGATGCCTGCCTCCTTTGAGTTGGAAGCGCTCAAGGCGCAGGCGGGGGCGGCACGGACCTACTGGGCATCCCAATCCGGCAAATCAAAGCACGTGGGGGCGGATATATGCGAGGATTCCAGCTGCTGTCAGGCTTATATCAACCGGGAGGCGGCACAAGGGAACTGGAAAGACAGGGCGGCAGACTACACGCTGCGTATCGCACAGGCGGTGGCCCAGACGGACGGACTATGCGTAAGCTATGAGGGTAAGCCAATTCAGGCCCTGTTTTTTTCCAGCGCGCCGGGCAGTACCGTGGATGCCCAGACGGTGTGGGGCAGAGCGGTTCCTTATCTGGTCAGCGTGGACAGCCCTGAGGGAGACGAGGTGCCCAATTACCGCTCCGAGTTGACCGTGACCACCGGGGAGTTTCGAACACTGGTGAGGGAGCAGTTCCCAAATGCAGACTTGGCCGGGCCGGTGTCCGGCTGGCTGAGTGATTTTGTGTGGGAGCCGTCCGGGACGGTAAATACGGTGAAGGTGGGCGGCATTACTGTGACCGGGGCACAGGTGCGCAAGCTGCTGGGGCTGCGATCCGCCTGCTTCGGGGTCAGTGTCAGCGGGGAGGAGATGACCTTCCACGTTACCGGCTACGGACACGGAGTGGGTATGAGCCAGTATGGAGCCAATGCCATGGCGCGGCAGGGCAAGAGTTTCACGGACATTTTGACATGGTACTACACCGGGGCGCAGGTGACTGAGTTGCCTTGAAGGGCTGAGGTGTGCTATACTGAAGAAAAAGCGCAAACGGAGGTGAGGAAGATGGCAGACAAGCTGGCGGTGGCCATGAGCGGCGGGGTGGACAGCTCGGTGGCGGCATGGCTGCTCAAGGAGCAGGGACATGCTCTTGTGGGAGTGACCTTGCGGCTGCACGACTGCGCGGGGATGGACGATGTGTCCGATGCCCAGACGATGGCTTTGCAAATGGGACTGGAACACCATGTATTTGACCTGTCCGACCGCTTCCGTACCTGCGTGATGGACAACTTTGTTTCGGAATATGAGCGGGGACGCACCCCAAACCCCTGTGTGGAGTGCAATCGGAAGGTGAAGTTCGGCGCACTGCTGGACAAGGCGGTCAAGTTGGGCTGCGGCGCGGTGGCCACAGGGCACTATGCCCGGCTGGAACAAGATGCCGCATCTGGTCGCTGGCTGCTGAAGACCGCCCTGCACCCGGAGAAGGACCAGAGCTACGTGCTCTATTGCCTGACTCAGAGCCAGCTGGCGCGCAGCCGATTTCCGCTGGGTGGCCTTTCCAAGGAAGAGATCAGGGCCATCGCGCTGGAACAGGGGCTGGTTAGTGCCCGCAAGAAGGACAGTCAGGACATTTGCTTTATTCCCGATGGGGACTATGCCGCCTTCATCCGCCGGCATACGGGCAGGGAGTATCCTGCCGGAGACTTTATTGCGCCGGATGGCCGGGTGCTGGGACGGCATGAGGGCATCATTGCCTATACCCTTGGTCAGCGCCGTGGGTTGGGAGTATCCAGCGCCAACGGGCGGCTGTACGTGACCAACATTGACCCGATTCAAAACGCAGTCACTCTTTCTGACAATGCCGCTTTGTTTGCCCGGACCATCGAGGCCGACGGGATAAATTTTATTCCCTTTGACAAACTGAACGCACCTGTGAGGGTACAGGCGAAGGCCCGCTACCGCCACGGGGCCCAAAGTGCCACCGTGGAGCAGGTGGGAGAGGACCGCATCCGGGTCACCTTTGACCAGCCCCAGCGGGCCATGACCCCCGGTCAGGCGGTGGTACTCTATGACGGGGACATTGTGGTTGGTGGCGGCACCATTGACAGGGTTTTGGAGGAATAGACATGGCGCAAAAGAGAAAGAGAACTGCCCCCACGGTGGGAATTGACCCCGGTAAGCTTCAGCGGGAGCGGGACACCAAGAAGATGGACCCCACAGCTCGCAAGCTGCTGCTGTTGTCTGTGGTGCTCATCGTGCTGGCCCGAGTGCTGGAAAACGCACAAGTTATCTCTCACGGGTTGGGCAACGGTCTTGGGGTGGTGAGCGTGTTGGCGCTGGGCGGCTTTTTCGTGGTGCAGGCCCGGTCCGGAAAGGGCAGTGGGCTGTAAAAAGGGGTTGACAGGACCGTTTTTCTGTCATAAAATGTGGCTTGACCGCAGGACAATCGAACACAGGGGCGCTGGGAGCCATTCCCGGCTGAGATCACGGCGAAACGCAGCCGTATGACCCTTGACCTGATCCGGATAATGCCGGCGTAGGAAGTGGACGCGACCCAATGAATGTCGTTTCTTTCGTACCGCATGCACCCGTTCGGATGTATGCGGTACTTTTTTATTGGAGGAACGAAGAATGAACGAAAAAACCAAGTCTCACCGCGGCGTGCTGATGCTGTGTGAGGGCGCCATTATGGTGGTGCTGGCCCAGATTTTGGGCTACATTAAGCTGTGGGAGATGCCCTGGGGCGGCTCCATCTGCCTGTCCATGCTGCCCATTATCTGCTACGCCTGCCGCTGGGGCGTGGGCCCGGGTCTGACGAGCGGCTTTGTGCTGGGTATACTGCAGTTTATGTTCGACGGCGGCTTTGCGCTGGGCTGGCAGTCCATCATCGGTGACTATCTGGTGGCGTTCACCGTGCTGGGTGTGGCCGGACTGTTCCGGGGCTACCGGGATGGCATTTACTGGGGCAGCCTGCTGGGCGGCGCGGCCCGCTTTGGGGTACACTATGTGGTGGGCGCTACCATCTGGGCAGAGTATATGCCGGAGGAGTTCTTCGGCATGACCATGACTACCCCGTGGCTGTACTCCCTGCTGTATAACGGCGCGTACATGGTGCCTGACACGGTGCTGTGTCTTGTGGTGTTTGCCCTGCTGATGAAACCTATGGGCAAGTATTTTCGAGGCGAGGACTTGTTGAAATAATGTCACCCATGCTCGGCCCTTTGCTTACAATGAAGCAAAGGGGGCGAGGGGATGACGGACAAAGAGTGTCTGTGGCATTTGAACAATATCAAGCTGTTCTGCTCCGCGCAGCAGGCGCTGGCGGTGGATCGGGCCGCTGCCCTGCTGCAAGAAAAGGTGAAACAGAATGAAAGAACTTCGCTTCCGTGAGGAAGCGGAGTTTTTAACATACAGTTGATTACTTCTGGCGGGACTTGATCACGAACAGGAAGCCGACCATCAGTGCGATGCCCACAGGCAGGGCAATGAGAGCGGGGGCGCCGACCACGGCCAGAGCACCGGCGATCAGATAGGTGATACCGGCGATGGCGGCACAGGAGATGGCGTAGGGCAGCTGAGTGGACACGTGGTTGACGTGGTCACACTGAGCGCCGGCAGAGGCCATGATGGTGGTGTCGGAGATGGGGGAGCAGTGGTCACCGCACACGGCACCGGCCATACAGGCGGAGATACACACGATGGCGAGGGGATCGCTCATATCCAGCGCGCTCTGCACGATGGGGATCAGGATGCCGAAGGTGCCCCAGCTGGTGCCGGTGGCGAAGGCCAGCAGGCAGCCCACCACAAACACGATCACGGGCAGCAGGATGGTGATGCCCTTGGCGCTGTCAACCAGAGCGGCAACGTATTCCTTGGCACCCAGAGAGTCGGTCATGGCCTTCAGAGACCATGCGAAGGTCAGGATCAGGATGGCGGGGACCATGGCCTTGAAGCCCTCAGGGATGCAGCCCATCATTTCCTTGAACTTCATGGAACGGCGGATCATGTAATAAGCGATGGTGATGACCAGAGCGAAGGCGGAGCCCAGCATCAGGCCCACGGAGGCATCAGAACCGGCAAAGGCGTCGATGAAGTTGGTGCCGGAGAAGAAGCCGCCGGAGTAGATCATACCGATGACGCAGCAGATGATCAGAGTGACCACGGGGAAGACCAGATCCAGCACGATGCCCTTGTCTTCGGGGGCGTCATCCTCGGCACCGGCGTAGGGGTTGGCGCCGGAGAACAGGTCGCCCTTCTCGATGGCGTTGCGCTCGAACTTGGCCATGGGGCCAAAGTCCACCTTCATGGCGACCAGACCCACCATCATCACGATGGTCAGCAGGGCGTAGAAGTTGTAGGGGATGGCCCGCAGGAACAGGTTGAAGCCCTGACCATCCTCAGCAAAGCCGGCCACGGCGGCGGCCCAGGAGGAGATGGGGGCGATGATACAGATGGGAGCGGCGGTGGCATCGATAACATAGGCCAGCTTGGCGCGGGACACCTTGTGCTTGTCGGCCACGGGACGCATGACGCTGCCCACGGTCAGGCAGTTGAAGTAGTCGTCAATGAAAATCAGGCAGCCCAGCAGGATGGAGGCCAGCTGCGCGCCCACCCGGGACTTGATGTGGGTCTCGGCCCAGCGGCCGAAGGCGGCGGAGCCGCCGGCCTTGTTCATCAGGCACACCAGAGCGCCCAGAATGATCAGGAAGATGATGATGCCCATGTTGTAGCTGTCGGTGACGGAGGCCACGATGCCGTCGTTGAACACGTGCAGCACAGTGCCCTCGAAGCTGAAGCCGGAGTACATCAGGCCGCCGGCCAGAATGCCGATGAACAGGGAGGAGTAGACCTCCTTGGTGATCAGGGCCAGCACGATGGCGATGACAGGGGGCAGCAGGGACCAGGCGGTGTTGTAGAAGCTGCTGACAGCTTCGGCTTCCTCGCCGGTGGCGAAGACGGTGGTGGTCAGAGCCAGCAGC
>JAZNTL010000131.1:0-2619 GCA_045591745.1 Lawsonibacter sp. | reverse complement strand
CATAATAAAGCCCAGGAAGGTGGCGCCGGTGTCGCCCATGAAGATTTTGGCCGGGTTCAGGTTATAGGGCAGAAAACCGATACACGCGCCGGACAGGGCAGCCATGAGAATGGCCACGGTGGGGTCGGACACACACAGGGCGATGACCAGCATGGTCAGGGCGCTGATGGTGGACACGCCGCAGGCCAGACCGTCCAGACCGTCGATCAGGTTGACGGCATTGGTGATGGCCACGATCCAGATCACGGATACAGGGATGGACAAAGGACCCAGATCCCAGATGGGGTTGTCGCTGAAGATGTTGGGGTTGGACAGAATGGTGATTTTGTTACCCATGAGCACAGCGATCAGAGATGCCGCGATCTGAATGAGAAACTTGGGTTTGGCGGGCAAAGCATAGATGTCGTCAAAAATGCCCAGCACCACGATAATGACAGCGCCCAGCAGCATGCCGCGCAGGGCATCATCCAGAGGCAGAAAGATGAGTACGCTGAGAATAAAACCAAGGAAAATGGCCAGACCACCCAGACGGGGGATGGGGCGCTTGTGCATGCGGCGGTTGTCCTTGGGTACGTCTACCGCGCCTACTTTATAGGCCAGATTTTTTACCACCGGAGTGGAGATAAAGGCGATCAGCGCGGCGACAGCCAGAGCAGCGGCCACCAGACCGATCACGCGCAGTTCAACTTGCATAGCCTTCTCCTTTGTGCGGCCCGACTCAGCGGGCTACGAAACCGATTTTCTTGTATACCTTGCGCAAGGTCTTGTTGGCCACGTAGGAGGCCTTCTCCGCGCCGGCCTTATAGACGCTCTCCAGATAGGCTTTGTCGGCCAGAATACGGGTGGCCTCCTCGCGGATGGGGCGCAGGCACTCCACCACCGCATCGCCCACGGCGGGCTTGAACTTACCGTAGCCGCAGCCGGCGAACTCCTGCTCGATGGTCTCATAGCTCTTACCGGTGACGGCGGAGTAGATGCTCATCAGATTGGCCACACCGGGCTTGGTGGCGGGGTCGTAGCGCACACAGTTCTCGGTGTCGCTGTCGGTGATGGCGCGCTTGAACTTGCGCTGGATGTCCTCTGGCTTTTCCATGAGGAACACGCAGCCCTCGGGCATGGACTTGGACATTTTACTGTCGGGGGCTGTCAGACCCATGACTCGGGCACCGGCCTTGGGAATGTAGGGCTCGGGGATCTTAAACACGTCGCCATAAATGCTGTTGAAGCGCTGGGCGATGTCTCGGGTCAGCTCACAGTGCTGCTTCTGGTCCTCACCCACAGGGACGAAGTCGGGCTGATAGAGCAGAATATCCGCCGCCATCAGGGAGGGGTAGGTGAACAGGCCGCCGTTGATGTTTTCCTTGTGCTTGGCAGACTTGTCCTTGAACTGAGTCATGCGGGACAGCTCACCAAACATGGTGTAGCACTGCAGCACCCAGCCCAGCTCCGCATGCTGGTGCACGTGGGACTGGATGAACAGGGTGTTCTTCTCCGGGTCAAGGCCGCAGGCGATATACTGGGCCAGCTGCTCCAGCGTGCGGCGGCGCAGGTCAGCGGGGTTCTGACGCACAGTAATGGTGTGCATGTCGGCCATGAAGTAGTAATTATCAAACTCCTCCGTGCGGTCCACCCAGTTCTTGATGGCGCCCAGATAGTTGCCAAGGTGCAGGTCGCCGCTGGGCTGAATGCCGGAGAGCATAACTTTCTTTTCGTCCATTTTGATGGCTCCTTTGTTATATTGCTCAGGATAGATGCGCTGAGCACACAAGATATCAAGATATTTTACCACGCAACCGCTGCAAAGGCAACAAAATTATGCTATAATACCTATAAAATAGGTCCCAATTTCTTTTTGTGTATCCGCTGCCAATTACAGAACAAAAGCCTCCCTTGTGCAAAGGGAGGTGCCCCGAAGGGGCGGAGGGGTTGTTCGAGATGAACGCAAAACAACCCCTCAGACGGCCGTTCGGCCGCCAGCTCAACCCGCAAGGGGCACGCCATATCCGTAAGGCGACGGAGCCGCCAACGGCTATGCAGCCCTTACACAGGGGAGCCCGTAGTCGAGAACATGAAACCGAAGTTGAATAAAAGGGGTGAGGGCATGAGCTGGTTTGTATATATGCTGCGCTGCGGAGACGGTACGCTATGGAAAATATACACATGTGATAAAAATCAGAATTAATGATTTGAGACAGCTTGGGTAGACCGGATGCTGTTTGATAAAACTCCGCCCTGTTGCGCACTTTAAAGCGCAACAGGGCGGAGTTTTGGGTTATATGTGATAGCTCTGTTTGGTCGAGAGCGCCCATAACAACAGTTATCTCGGCGCGATAATTTGGGTATGGCGTTCTTAATTTACTACATAAATAATACATTGGTTAGAGATAACTTTTTTTCCGTCTGTACCAGTGATCACGCAACGATACTTGTATCCGTTTCGCCCAGCAGTGACAGAGGCGGCGGGGATGGTCAAGGAGCTGGTGTTATAGCCGGAGAAAGTAGTGTCGTACCAGGTATTGCTTCCAGGCTGTGCCCACTGCCACTGATAGGACTTCACAGAGCCAGTGGCTTTCAAGGAGAACACAGCCTTTGTACCAACGGGGACAGTCACATCTTTAG
>JAZNTL010000130.1:0-7271 GCA_045591745.1 Lawsonibacter sp. | reverse complement strand
TTTTCAAATTTCTTCGAAATCTTGTGTCCGGTCCTGTTCGTGATACCTGCGCTTTCCCTTGTGGCTCTAAGCCTTGCGTCAGCTGCTGCCGACCCCGCTCAGCCGCCCCTCGTTCAGGCGCTCGCTTATATTACCACCCACCAATCGCTTTGTCAACACCTTTTTTTAGTTTTTTCAAAAGTTTTTTCTGCTAACTTTCTGCGTCCCAATATCTGCCTTTTCACGGGAATTCAGGCACAAGATGTGCCCCTGAGTTTTCTCCGCTCCAACAGAAGTGCCACGCAGGGTACCGCCCCGCCCAAGACAAGGTTGCCCAAGGGGGCCAGCGTATATTCAAACCACTGGGCAAAAATCGCATCCCGAAAGGCTAGCGCCGCCCCAAACAGCACAATCACCGCCCCGCCCAAAGCAACCCACTTCCCGTTCCAGCGGGGCACAAGCCGACCTATCAAATATCGGCAGGCCCAAAGCAGCAGCCCCAACAGCGCCAAATCGCCCAGCAACCACAACGCGGACACCAGGCTCTCAACCCGCTGAAACGCTCCCTCTACTCCCACACGCCTGCTCAAGGTAAGAAAGGGATCCTCCAGCGCCGCAGCCAGTGGCGCCCCCAAATTGCCCAGCACGGACAAAAGCAGCAGTGCAAGAAGGACACAGCCACCGCCTGCCCTCCGTTTTACAGGCGTACCATCCATCTCGTCCCAGAGGAACACCCCGTAGACTCCGTAGCACAATACCCCCAACGTGGGTGCTGCCGCTTTGAGGGCAGGCAAAACGTCTCCCGCCCAAAGAGGAAACAGATTCTCCGGTTCTATTTGGAACAGCGTCAGCGCCAACAACACCAACAGTGCCAGTGTCAGTATCCGCCCAAAAACAGCCGCGGCCCGAACAAACGCATCCACCTTACCCCACGCCAGCCACGCAGCAGCGGCAGCCAGCACGGGCAAAAACACCCACAAACTTGTTTCTCGCTGAGCGGTAAACTGCAGTCGCTGCACGCTCAGCCGCAGCCGGGCACAGGCCAGTGCCAGCGCCCACATTATATATATAATGGTAAGCAACCGTCCTACCGCGTCTTTTCTCCGGGACAGAGCACCCCATGCCGGAACCAGCAAAAGCAGTCCCGGCAGCGCAATCAAAGGCGCCAGCCAGCCGCCCTGTCCTCCCTGCCGAGCTGCAAGGACCGGCAAAATTGCCACTGCAGGAGAAAGCACTGCGCCCCAAACAGTCCCGATACGTCTGTGTTTCATTATCCACCCGTCCCATCCATCATTCCATAAGAGCGCTCTACCCGACCACGCACCTCCACTTGCAGACTTAGCGTCCGAAACACCTCGTCCCATTGTTCCTGTATGTGCCCCTTCCGGGCAGGCCGCGCCATCTGTGTTCGCCGTTCCAGATCCAGAAAATCCGCATCCCAGTACTGGCCCAATTCTATTGCCCGCACGATCCATCCCCCCAGCCTCTGCTCCAGCCTTTGCCGAAGCCGCTCCAGTTCCTTTGACTTCAGCCGCCGCCCGGTCTGCGCCACCCGCACCGTCAAATCGCAGGTCACGTCCAGCCCGGTCAACTCATTACCCCGAAATACAGGCCGGCAGACGGTGCGGGCCGCATCCTGTACCAAACTCACCTTGGTGCCGTCCTCAAGAGAAAGGTCCGCCACACTCCCGGCATTTCGCCCCTCCATCAGCTCGATTCCGCGAGACACCTCCGCATCGGTCCGGCACACCAGCTTTCCCTTGCGCACGATGGCATAGCCACCGGGCAAAAGAGTCTGTTCGCCGCCCTGGCCGCCGTCCCCTTCACGAGCCAGCTGCAGGACCAGCGCCGGCAGATAGGTACTGCCCTGCCGGGCGAGCACCGTCATAAGCTGTGCCGCCGAGCGTCCAATATTTGCCGCACCCAACTCTCCGTCTGTGTTCAGCTGCTCAAGCCGTTGGGCCACACCCCGTCCTCCCGCCGTTTCAATGGCCTGCGCGGCACTGCCGCCAAACACCACCCACATCTGTGAGGCAAGCCCCAACTGCGGCTCCCGGGCCAGATAGTCCACAAGCTCCGTCAGTCCCCGGGCCGCCTGTTCCTCTCCCACCAGCAGCTGGTCTGTATGTCCGTAGTAGACATAGCTATCCCCCAAGCTCTGCACCGCCAACGCGGCCGCCGGAACGGATGTCCCGGACGCAGACAGCACCAGCGCCTCCTGCCCTCCGGCGCGACTGCCGGTAGCTGCGGTGAATACCACACCATCCTCTCCAGCATCCAGCCCCACCGTGCGCATCAGCGCCGTCTCCCCCATCTCCCGGGCATAGGGCAGCAGCGCCCGGTCGTCACAGCCGGCGAGCAGGGTCAGCATCAATATGCACGCAAGCAAACCTTTCATCGCTGATTCCTCCGATTGAGCGGCAGGCGCACCCGCTCCCGCCATTTTTCCAGGGGCAGCGGCCCTCGAGCCACCCGGTCACCACCGGAAAGATAGGGTTGTCCAAAGGACTCCAGCCCCGCCAGATGGTATATCAGCGCCGCGCCGCCCAGCACAAGGCCAAAAAGCCCCCATATGCTTGCCAGAATGGTCAGTCCGAACCGCCACAGCCGCAGTGCGCCGCCAAGATCCTGATTGGGCACGGTGTAACCTGCAATACCCGCCATGGCCACCGTGATCAGCACCGCAGGAGAGACGATGCGGGCCTCCACCGCCGCGCTGCCCACCACCAGACCGCCCAGAATGGACACCGTCTGCCCAATGGGCCCGGGCAGTCGCAGCCCAGCCTCCTGCAGCACCTCGAAAGAGACAAGCATGATCAGCACTTCGAACACGGTAGAGAATGGCACCTCCCGTTTGGCCGCGGCGATGGACATGGCCAGCTTCACCGGAATCACCTCCGGCTGGAACGTAACTACCGCCACGTACAACGCAGGCAGCAGAAGGGTAATAAACATGCATACCCACCGCAGAACACGCACCGCTGTTGCCAGCATCCAGTTTGAAGTCTTGTCCTGGTTGGTCTGGAAGAACTGCCCGAACGTTCCCGGCAGCAGCCACCCCATGGGCTGGCCTTCGCACAGTACCCCCACCCTTCCTTCCAGCAAGCCGCCGCAAAACCAGTCCGGGCGCTGAGTGGATGCCACCAGAGGGAAAGGAGTATCCAGCCGGTCAACGATGTATTCTTCCAGATTTCCGGTGGTCTGGATCCCGTCAATATCCATTTTCGCAACGCGCTCCTGCACCCGCTCCACCACGACCGGGTCGGCGATGCCCTCCAACCACAGCACATCCACCGGGGTCAGGGTCTGCCGTCCCACCACGTGCTCGGCAATGCGCAGCTCCGGGGCCCGCAGACGGCGGCGGACCATGGCGGTGTTGGTGCGCACCGTCTCTACAAAGGAGTCTCTTGCCCCTTTGACGGACGGCTCGTTTTCCGGCTGGCCCACGGCACGCTTTTCCTCCGTACCCACGAAAAAGGACAGCACCTCTCGCCGTCCGGGGAAGAAAATGAGACAGAAGCCCGCGACCAGGTCTGTGGCCGCCTGGTCGGTGGTGGTGCGCTCCGCCGCTGTCAGGTTATAGAGCGCCCCATCCCGCATGAGGGCAAACATCTTTTCCTCCCCCACCCGGGCCAGTTCCCCGTCTTGGGCGATGGGCCGCAGAATATAGTCGCTCACCCGTTCGTTGCGCACCACACCCTCCAGATAACACAGGGTCAGCCGTCGGGCCGGGTCGTCCCCCACACAAATGTCTCGTTTCTTGAAATCCACGCAGCCCCGGAACACATCCGAAAGCCCCTCCACTGTCAGCGGCTGAGTCAGCCGGGGCTCCTTCCGGGGATGTGGCCCATCCAAAGGCCCGTTCGTTTCAAAAATACCCATGCCCATCACCCCTTTCTCCTTATTCTTCCTGCGGGGCAAAAAAATATACGGGAGCAAAGCTCCGGTATACATTATATATAATGTTATTCTTCTCTCAGCTTCTCAAAAAACTCCTGCAGCTGGGTGGCACACTCCCCCTCCAGCAACCCGCCGTACAGCCGGGGCTTGTGGTTGAAGCGTTCCTCAAACAGATTGAGCACCGAGCCGCAGGCCCCCGCCTTGTCGTCCTTGGCGCCGTAGCGCACCGTGTGGATGCGGGAATTGATAATACCCCCCGCGCACATGGGGCAGGGCTCCAGCGTCACGTACATGGTGCAGTCGTGCAGCCGCCAGCTGCTCAGCTTTTGGCAAGCATCCCGAATGGCCTCCAACTCTGCGTGGGCAGATGCGTCGCCCCGCTCCTCTCTGCGGTTGCGCCCTTCCCCCACAATTTGGCCGTCCCGAACGATAACGCAGCCCACAGGCACGTCACCCTGCTGCGCCGCTTGGGATGCCAGCTCCATGGCCCTGCGCATATATTCTTCGTGGCTCATGCTCCCACCTCGTTTCTTTTCTACAGTTTACCCTATCTGCCGCCGTCCTTCAAGTGCTTTTGCGTTGCAAAGGACCGTCGCCGTGTGTATAATGGATATACTATATAATTATAGGATGTGACCCTCGTGAAAAGGAAACTGTTTTCTCTGCTGCTGGGATTATGCCTGATGGTCTGCGCAGGCTGTGCCCCAACGTCCGCACCCGGACTGCCCCCGGCAGATTATCCCCTGGACTTTCTCTTTTCCAGCGGTGCAGGAGCATGGGGCACTCGACTGAAGCTAAACTCCGATGGCAGCTTTAGCGGCTTTTTCTCCGACTCCAACATGGGAGAAACCGGCAAAGACTACCCAAACGGCACAGTCTACCTGTGCTCCTTCACCGGCCGATTCTCCGTAGCCGAAAAACCGGACATCCACTCCTATCCCCTGACGCTGGAGGAAGTGACCTCCGACCGTCCGGGAGGGGAAGATCGGATCGAGGACGGCATTCTCTATGTTAACGCCGGTCCCTACGGTCTTTATAATGATAATATTGACGGCGAGATGTCTCGCTCCTTCGTCCTCTACACCCCCGACACCCCCGTGTCCGGTCTGGACGAAGAATTGCTGGGCTGGTGGCCGGGCCGATATGAGGAAACCCCAACCGAAACCCTCAACTGCTACGCCCTGTATAATGTGGAGGCAGGCACCGCTTTCTTCACCGATCTGCCAATCAAAAACTGACGGAGGCTCTCTATGAAAAAGACCAAGTCCCTGTGGCTGAACATTCTGCTGGCCCTTATTCTGTTGGGCCTTGTTGCCTGCGTGTGGGAGTTTGTCAGCTCCCAAAACCCCTACGTCCTGCCTGTGAAGCGGGCGCTGAAGTACAATGTGCTGGGCATGTCTACCGTGGACCGGGAGGCCGAGCGCGCCGGTCTTTCTGACGACTTTTCCTCCGTGGTCTATTCCGATGGCGAGGTGCTGACCAAGGAGTTTGACCCCTCTGCCGACAACAAAAAAGTGCTTTCCGATGGCAATCTCACCCGTCTTGTGAACTATGCCCACGGCTATCAGCTGGATATGCCCGCCGGGGCGGAATTCGATTTCTCTTTGTCCCCCCTGTATGTCACCGGAAAAGGGGACTCCTTCGACGTGACCGTCTCCCGGGAAAAGGCCGACTACCAGAGCCTGAAGGACGTGGTCACCTTCGAGCTGTCCACTTTCCTGCCATGGTTCTTCAACGACAACACGGTAGAAAACTACGTCTATTATTATGAGTACCGCTTCCTGCTGGACGAAGGCTGGCAGCAAAACAACGGTGTGACCACCACCAGCTGGACGGACGACTCCATCAATGCCTACTTTGTGGAAGCGCAGGTGGACGAGCTGCCCGATGAGCTGTACGACGGCTACCTGTACGTCAACTATTTCACCTCCAGCCGGGAGTACCTGCGGGTCATGTTCCGCTATCAGAAGGAGGACACCGCCACCCGGGATGCTCTGGTGGCTCTGGCCAAAAACGCCCGCATCTTTGACCCTGTGGGCACCGCGGTGTACCACACCGATTACCGTCCCGACCTAACCAACGTGAAGTGGTCCCAAGAGACAAGCGACCTGTTCACCTCTCTCAGCGACTTTTCCTCCTCCCCCGACTGGGGCATCTTCCTGCAGGACTTCTATATCAACGGCTTTGACGGGGAGCTGACCGAGCTGGAGCAGGCGCTGGATTACACCTTCCCCGTCATTCTCTACTATCGCCATCTCCCCACCCACGACTTCCCCACGGACGTCATGCAGGAAAACTACGAAGCGGGCCGTCTGGTGGAGCTGACTCTGCAGCTGACCGACAACAACAACATGGACATGTTCGCCAAGTCCCCTCTTCTGGACATCTACCGGGGCAAAATGGACGAGGAGGTGCGTGCCTGGGCTCGGGATGCCGCCGCCTTCGGCCACCCCTTCCTGTTCCGTCTGAACAACGAGATGAACTCCGACTGGACCAGCTACGGCGGCGTGGTCAATCTGGCCGACCCCCAAATCTTCACTGCCGTGTGGCAGCGCATTTACCGTATTTTCCAAGAGGAGGGCGTGGACAACTGCATCTGGGTCTTCAACCCCCACGACCGGCAGGCACCCCCCTCGGACTGGAACAACTCCCTGGCCTACTATCCGGGCAACGAGTACGTGCACATAATCGGCGTCACCGGCTATAACAACGGCACCTACTACACCCAATGGGCGGAGGAATGGCGGGAGTTTGAGGACATCTACGACCAGATCTGGGAGGAGTACTACCCCCGCTTCGGCCAGTTCCCCTGGATGATCACCGAGTTTGCCTCCAGCGGCATCGGCGGAGATAAGGTGGCGTGGATGGAGGATATGTTTGAGCATATCGGCGACTACCCCAACATCCGCATGGCCGTGTGGTTCAGCTTTGCCGATTTTGACGACGCCAACGGCGGCGTACCCGCCCGCACCTACTGGCTGGACGAGACCCCCGAAACCCTGGACGCCTTCCGGCAGAGGCTGAAAAAACAATTTGGAAACTAAGGTGATTCATTTGCTGTATATCTTCCTCATGGCGGTCAGCCTTGCCTTGGACGCTTTCGCTGTGGCCACCTCCACCGCCATCGCCACCCCCGACTTCCGCAAGAGGTACGCGGTCAAGATGGGCGTGTGGTTCGGCGCCTTCCAGTTTGCCATGCCCCTCATGGGCTGGCTGCTGGCCAACTCCGTCAGTGACTATATCAAGGCCTTTGACCATTTCATCGCCTTTGGCCTGCTGGCTTTTTTGGGCGGCCGGATGGTGTGGGGCAGTTTTGACGGCAGCTGCGAGGTGGGCCACAGGGCTGAAGAACTGACCCCCGGACGCCTGTGTCTGCTGGCCATCGCCACCTC
>JAZNTL010000129.1:0-15046 GCA_045591745.1 Lawsonibacter sp. | reverse complement strand
CTGATGGAAATCGAGCCGGGCAAGCTGGACGTAGGCAAGGCCGTGGGCGAAACAGGAACCCTCACCGTCATCAAGGATCTGAACATGAAAGAACCCTATGTGGGCAGCATCGGCATGTTTACCGGTGAGATCGCCGACGATCTGGCCATGTACTTTGTGGAGAGTGAGCAGATCCCCACCGCCTGTGCCCTTGGTGTTCTGGTGGATACGGACCAGTCGGTAGCCGCCGCTGGCGGCTATCTCATCCAGCTGCTGCCCGGAGCCGACCTTGATATGATCGAAAAAATCGAGGCAGGAGTGCGCCGGGTGGGCTCGGTGTCCAAGGCACTGATGGGCGGACTGGATGCTGCCGGCCTGCTGCGGGAGGTACTGTCCGACTTTGAGCTGGAGGTGCTGGACACCCATCCTGTGGAGTACCGCTGCTACTGCTCCCGCGAGCGGGTGGAGCGTGCCCTGATCAGCATGGGCCGCGAGGAGTTGGAGGATATGATCAAGGAGCAGGGGCAGGCCGACCTGTCCTGCCAGTTCTGCGACGAGATCTATCACTTCTCCAAAGAGGAGCTGGACGCTCTGCTGGCGGCTATGTAACTCCCTTGACCAAATTGGCTTTTTTTGTTATACTTTCCTCAATCGTCAGCCGAAGCTGACAGGTATCTTCCCTTTCCATTCGTTAATATACCACGAAGGTATGTCACGCCCCCAAGGGGCTGCCACGTCTTCGTGGTATTTTTGTGAAAAGGAGCGTTCCCTATGGTCTACATGATGAACAAACACATGGAAAATCTGGTGCTGTCTGCCCTTTCCCTTGCGCTGGCTTACATTCTCCCTTTTATCACCGGCAATATTCCTCAAATCGGCTCCATGCTGCTGCCCATGCACATTCCGGTGCTGATCTGCGGCTTTGTGTGCGGTGCGCCCTGGGGGCTGGCCGTGGGTCTGGTCGCCCCCATCATGCGCTCGGTGCTGACCGGCGGATTTCCTCCTATGTTCCCTACCGCCGTAGCCATGGCATTTGAGCTGGCCGTTTACGGCTTCGTATCCGGCTTCGTGTACCGCCGGCTGCCCAAGAAGCTGACGGGCATTTATACCGCCCTTGTCTCTTCCATGCTGTGCGGAAGGATGGTCTGGGGGCTGGTCATGTCCCTGCTGTTGATGAACAGCGACGGCTTCACTTTCGCTGCCTTTATTGCCGGGGCCGTTACCAATGCTATTCCCGGCATTATTCTTCAGTTGCTGGTCATCCCCCCTGTTGTCCTGTCCCTGCGCAAGTTTTCCTTTATGCCCGGGGAGGTGTAATTTTGGAAGAACTGACTCAGCTCTTGCATAATCATTATGTCAACTTCCCAAGCTTAGAGATACAGGACGCAGTCAAGTTCCTGTATCAGCACCATATGGGCCCGGGACACCTAATCGACGATGAAGCCGCCGCTCTTTCCCGTCTGAAATCGGAATGGGACAGCATTATTCCAGACGCAAACGCCCCCTTATTCCATCCTCTAGGCAATGGATTGTGCCGTTTGAACCTGAACCGCTGTAAAGCAGATGGTCTTTCTGTATATACTATCACAAGGCTTTTTGTTTTAACTGCTCGGCGCTTTGCTCCCAATAAGCAAGGTCTGAAGAAAAATCTGGAGCTGATCAGCTCCCTCCCCTTTACGCAAGATGATATAAGCAAGTATCTGCGACAATATCGAGCACAGGACTGCCCTATGGTCAGCCACAGCACCCGCCTTCGACAAGAATACTCCCCCGCCTATCGCGTGGTATATTCGCGTTATGTAAACATTATACCGGTCCTTTCCGCCATTGACCGGGCGATGAAAGAGCAGCCTCATCTGCGGGTAGCTATTGACGGGCCATGCGCCTCGGGCAAGTCCACACTGGGCAAGTCCCTGCAGGAAATCTACGATTGTCCCCTGATCCATATGGATGATTTTTTCCTGCGTCCGGAACAGCGCACCCCGGAGCGTCTGGCGCAGCCTGGCGGCAATGTGGACTATGAGCGCTTCGCCCATGAAGTCCTCTCCCCGCTGTTGACAAACCAGCCATTCTCTTACCGCCCCTGGATGTGTCAGCAGGGACGCTTCGGGGATGAGATCACCATTCCCCCCGCTCCCCTGACTGTGGTAGAGGGCAGTTATTCCCTGCGACCTGATCTGCGGGATGCCTACCATCTGCGCATCTGGGCGGAAGCCCGCCCGGAGGTGCGGCGACAACGCCTGCTGGAACGGGGCGGCCCAGAATGTCTTGACCACTTTGAACGGCTGTGGATTCCGCTGGAGGACTGCTATTTCAGCGCCTGCGGTGTCGCGGATATTTGTCATGTTCATCTGGATCTTTCATAAACTTGAAATGACCTCTATTTATTACAACATTTACCACTTCTTTACTTGTCAACAGCATAGTATTTCCTTATAATAGTGCATTAGTTGGAATACAAGGAGGCAAATCATTTGATTTATTATGACAAATCAGCCCAAGCGGCGGTGGATGCGCTCCACTCAGACTCTGCCAAGGGCCTGACCGGAACTCAGGTACACCAGCAGCGGGAGAAATACGGTGAAAACCGACTGCGTGAGAAGAAAAAAAAGACCAACTTCCAGCGGTTCCTTGATCAATTCAAGGATGCCATGATCCTCATTCTGCTGGCTGCCGCGGCAGTGTCTTTTGTGGTAGCCTGCGTGGAGGGCAACCCCAAGGAGTTCTTTGAGCCAGCCCTTATCCTGCTCATCGTAGTGCTCAATGCTGTAATGGGCGTGTTTCAGGAGAGCAAGGCTGAAAAGGCGCTGGATGCGCTGAAAAGCCTGTCTGCTCCCCATGCCCGAGTCATCCGGGATGGTGTGGAGCAGGTGATCGAGGCTGTGGAGTTGGTCCCCGGCGACATCATCCGTCTGGAAGCCGGCGATTTTATCCCGGCAGATGCCCGGCTGCTGCACAGCGTCAGCCTGAAATGTGAAGAATCCGCTCTGACCGGCGAATCCGTCCCCTCTGAAAAGGACGCAAACGAGCCTGTATCAGAAAACGCTCCTCTGGGCGACCGGACCAATATGGTCTTTTCCGGCTGCAGCGTGACCTACGGCACTGCCACCGCCATCGTCACCGCCACCGGCATGGACACCGAAATGGGCCGCATCGCCAACCTGCTAGATAGCGAGGAAGATGGTCAGACCCCCTTGCAGCAGAAGCTGGCTCAGCTGGGCAAGTATCTGGGATTCCTTGCTTTGGGTGCCTGCGGCATCATCTTTGTGGTGGGTCTGGCCAACGGCATCCCCGCCCTCGACATCTTCATGACCGCCGTATCTCTGGCTGTATCCGCCATTCCCGAGGGCCTGCCCGCTATTGTGACCATTGTGCTGTCCATCGGCGTACAGCGTATGGTGAAAAAGAACGCCATCATCCGTCGCCTGCCCGCTGTAGAAACTTTGGGCAGCGCCAGTGTCATCTGTTCGGATAAGACGGGCACCCTGACCCAAAACCGCATGACGCTGGTGAAGGGTTGGGTGGACGGCATGGAGGAAGCAGAGAGCATCTCTGCCCAAAACACCACCGCTGTCCAGAAGCTGCTGCAGTACGGCACTTTGTGCTGCGACGGCTCCGTCATCTTCCACGAGGATGGCGAACAGCACATCGGCGACCCCACCGAGACCGCCATTGTGCTGGCCGCGCACCGAAACGGCTTCCCCAAGGACGCGCTCAATCAGCGCTATCCCCGCATGTCCGAGATCCCCTTCGATTCCGACCGCAAGCTCATGTCCACCGTCAACCGCATCGACGACAAGCTGGTTGTCATTGTCAAGGGTGCCTTTGACGTGATGGCCGCCCGTTGCATTTCCGGTGATTTGGAACGCGCTCAGGAGATCAACGAACAGATGAGCTCTCAGGCCCTGCGCGTGCTGGCTGTGGGCTATAAATTCATCGATACGGTGCCCGAATCGCCCACATCCGAGTTGTTGGAATGCGACCTTACCTTCATGGGTCTGGTGGGCATGATCGATCCCCCCCGCCCCGAGGCGAAGGATGCCGTAGCTGTGTGCCGTAAGGCGGGCATCAAGCCGGTAATGATCACCGGCGACCACGTTTCCACCGCCTCTGCCATTGCCAGAGAACTCGGTATTCTGCTGGAGGGCGACCGGGCCATCACCGGCGCAGAGCTCGACAAGCTGACCGACCGTGAGTTGGATGAACAGGTGGAAGGCATCTCCGTCTATGCCCGCGTCTCCCCCGAAAACAAGATCCGCATCGTCAAGGCCTGGCAGCGCAAGGGTCAGGTAGTGTCTATGACCGGCGATGGTGTAAATGATGCTCCCGCCCTTAAAGCCGCGGATATCGGCTGCGCTATGGGCATTACCGGCACGGACGTAGCCAAGGGAGCGGCCGATATGACCTTGACGGACGACAATTTTGCCACCATCGTGGATGCGGTGCGCGAGGGCCGCGGCATTTATGCCAACATTAAAAAAGTAGTCGGCTTCTTGCTGGGAACCAACATTGGCGAGGTTATTACCGTGTTCGTCGCCATGCTTCTGTGGCACAAGTCCCCCCTGTTGTCCATGCAGCTGCTGTGGATCAATCTGGTCACTGACAGTCTGCCTGCTATCGCGCTGGGCATGGAAGCCGTAGAGTCCGACATTATGGACCGCAAGCCCAAACCCAAGGACGAGGGTCTGTTTGCCAACGGTTTTGGTATTCGCACCGTGCTGCAGGGTGTTATGTTCGGTGCGCTGTCTCTGATCGCCTTCCGCCTTGGCGAGTCCTCCACAGGCCTTGAAGCCGGCGGCCAGACCCTGGCCTTTATGGTACTGGCTCTTTCCCAGGTGGTGCAGGCCTACAACATGCGTTCCGATCACTCCCTGTTCAAGATCGGGGTATTTACCAACCGCACCCTCAATCTGGCCGCCCTGTCCTCCGTGGTGCTGGTGGCGCTGGTAATGTTCACCCCCCTGTCCACCCCCTTCGGATTGATCCGGATGACCCTCCCCCAGTATCTGGAGGGTTTGGGGCTGATCCTTGTTCCTCTGGTCGTCATGGAGCTTTCCAAGGCGATTGGCCTCATTCGGCACAGGCATTGACCGCATATACAACAACATCCCCCGCTCCGATGGAGTGGGGGATGTTGTTGTATTCAGTTCACAACGATCACACGCACCTGCGCGCCCGTGACGGGGGTGCGGTCATAGTAAACGTCCAGAGTCGTTCCGTTGCCCAGCGCCGTGTGGATGGCCTGCGTACCGCTCATCCACTGAGCGGTCGACTGGAAATAGATCTGCACCTGCTCGCTGACAGGAATTTGGCTGCCTCCCACAACCGCATACCAATCATCCGCTTCCAGCAGGAATGCATTCGTCTTAATATCCTTAAATCGATTCAACTGAACCAAGGACGTCACATGCTGATAGGATGCATTATAACTGCCCACAGCAATACCGAAATAGTTGCCGTATGTGGCCACCACATGAGAAGACAGATATTTTTTCGACTGGCCGGTGCCATTGGCAATCGATGCCGCATTGTTGTAGGTACGCTTGGGTGTGGACTGGGTCATAATGCCTTCCTCGCCGGTATAGAGGGTCAGCTGACCGTACTGGTAGCAGTTACCGGTCACATCCTTCAGCACGATCAGGTCCACCTGTCCGGCAGAATTGAGCCGAATGGTGCTGATATAGCGCTCGGAAACCGTATTCGTCCAATAGATTGGTTCAAAATCGGTGGACGCCACACCCTGCTCTCCCGACAGGCTGTAAAGATACCCGCCGTTACCGGCATGCTCATAAATCATGCAGGAAGGAGCCAGCTTATAGCTGCCCAGAGTCCGAGCGGTCACATTCAGCGAACCGATCTTGCCCTCACCGCCGTAAGCAAAGCAGGAAACCTGATCGGCAGACACATAGGCTTTTACCAGCGTACCACGCAGCTTTTCATCCGCCTGCATCTGCCCCGCAGACAGAACGAGCCCGCTGCCGCAAAGTGTAACGGAACGTCCATCGGCACTGAGCACACCCACAAGATCCCGGATGATTTGCGTGGAGGAGGTCGCCGCGGCCACCTTGCAGTCATCGGTGAGCAATAGGGTGATCCGGTCGCCCAGTTTATAGCTTTCCAGATCATCCCACGCAGCCTCCAGCACCGGGAGTGTACAGCCGGAAACAGTGATGCTCTGCGCCGCATCCAAGCTGGGCTGCACAGACTGAATATACCCGGTGAACTGATAGTCACTGGCGCACAGGGTCTTGGACACCTTGTCGAAGTAAGCTGTATCGTACTTGGCCAGATCCTCCGCCTTTGCAGGGATACCGTTTTTGGTAATGGTGTAGTCGCCGGAAACACCCAACATACGGGCCAGTTCAGCGGCAGCGGCATCGGTCTGTGCCACGGCCACCTGGGCACTGGTTCCGGCAGTGCCGGCAGTCAGGCAAATGTGGGTGACCGCGCCATCTTGATAAAACAGACGAGCCGTCTGCCCCGCACGGTTGTTCACCTGAACATAACCGTTGCTGCCCCATGTGTAGCTGTTGTCTCCCACGATGGTGACCGCAGCGGAACTGATACGGTAAACCATCCCGTCCGAGCCGGTAATACCGGAGGCTTTCGCAGAGCCGATGATCACATCCCGGGTCTCACTGCTTTCAGGCACAGCGGCCATCACATCCCCCCGCTCGTTCAGCAGAAGGGTGACTACGCTTCCGGCAAGCGCATCCTCCATAGCAGTGACCTGCTCGTAGTAATCCAACCCGGAAGTGCCCTCCAGACCATAGACCATGAGCAGGCCGTCCGTCCCGCCATAACTCACGTTGTTATCCAGCACAATGACCTGCCGGGTGGATGCCACGCTGCTCAACGCGGTATAATAGGGCTCTTTTCCGTTGTTGGGCTTGGTGTTCAAGGTGCGGTAAAGCAGCAAAGCTGCCTGCGCGCGGGTAAGTACTTGATCCGGCTTCAGGACCAGCCCCTCAGACAGCTCCAGATTATCACAGAAAGCCGTGTAATCCAGCGGCCACACAGAGCCGATCTGCTCGCTGCTGTAGCCCAGCAAACGCAGCAGCATGGTGGCAAAGTGGCCGTAAGTCACCTTGTCCTCCGGGCCGAAGGTTCCGTTTCCATAACCATTGACCACACCCTGAGCATAGGCCAGATTAACAATACCGGTGTACCAACTGCTGGGCAGCACGTCGGAAAAGACGGTGCGCTGCTTATAGGTATTCACCTGATTGGAAATACCCATGGTGTTGATGATCAAGGCACATGCCTCGGCACGGGTCAGGGATTTATCAGGGGTAAAGCTGGTGGCAGAAGTGCCCGCTACAATGCCCAAGCCCCGCAGATTGGTGGCAGCCAGACTGACCTCCGGGTCGGTAATATCGGCAAAGGCTGCCCGGGCTGTGGGCAAGGCGGTCAGGATGAGCAGCGCGCACAGCAGCAGCGCCGTAATTCGTTTTTTCATAGTCTCTCCTCGCTTATCCGTATAGTTAATCCGCACGCAGGGCATCCACCGGCTGCAGACCGGAGGCCTTTACAGCGGGGTACATGCCAAAGCCTACGCCAATGACCAGTGAAAACAGAAATGCCGCCACGGTCATCCATGTGTCAGGGAACAGGATCATATCGTAAATCAGCTTGCCCAGCACCAGTGAGCCGCCGTAACCGATGAGTATGCCGATGATCCCTCCGATCCCGGACAAAACGGTAGATTCCACAAGGAACTGGGAAATGATCACGCCCCGTTGGGCACCGATGGCTTTTTTAATACCGATCTCACGGGTGCGCTCGGTCACGGTGACCAGCATGATGTTCATAATACCGATGCCGCCCACCAGAAGCGCGATGGCGGCCACACCGCCCAGCACCACCTGCAGAGAGGCCGTTTCGTCCTCCGCCGCCTCCATGGCATCGTTACCGTTTTCCACGGTGTAGTCCGAGGTGTTGGTATTGACATTTTCCTGCATCCAGTCCTCTACCCGGTCTATGACCGTGTTCATGTTGGTGGAGGTGCTGACCTTGATGGAAAAGGCGGTAACGGAATCTGTGTTCAGCAGCTGGCGATTCAGGGTATAGGGCAGCAGGATCATGTCGTCCATAGACTCTTCCGCGCTGCCGTCCTTGGGATAGAACACGCCTGCCACGATCAAGGGCTTACCGTTATACATCAGGGTCTCCCCTACTGCCTTGCGGTAACCGAACAGGCTGTCTGCCACGTAGGAGCCAATGACGCATACAAGGCTGCGTTTGTCCAGATCCATCTCCAGAAGGTCACGACCTTTATCCAGTGTAAAGTTGTTGCAGGCGGACCACTGCTCATTTCCAAAGTAGACCTTTGCCGTCTCGTTGGTGTTGCTCTGATACTTCAGGATCCCGTCACTGGTATAACTTGGGGTAATGCCGGTAATATACTCATCCAGCGACTCAGTCACCCAGTCCATAAATTCTCCGGACTGATCGGTAGAGTTGGTCCGGTCTCGGTTGGTAAGGGTCACGTTGACCTTGTTCACACCCTGCTTTTCGTAATAGGCGGTCAGGTCAGCATTGTAGCCCTTCACTACAGACACCAGAATGAGCACCGCACCCACACCGATGATGATACCCAGCATGGTCAGAAAGGAGCGCACCTTTTTGTCCCGAATGGACTCAAGGGCCATACGTATCGAATCCATACCGCGCCCCCCTTACATGTTCTCGTTAATGGCCCGATCTTCGTCGGGCACATTGGGCCGGTCCTCCACGATTTTGCCGTCCTGCAGCCGCACAATGCGTCGGGCCTTGGCTGCGATACCGTTATCGTGGGTAATGAGGATGACGGTGGTCCCTTCCCGGTTCAGCTGCCGCAGGATGTCCAGCACCTGCTGACCGGTTTTGGAGTCCAGTGCGCCGGTAGGCTCATCTGCCATAATGATGGGTGAACGGGTGGCAATGGCCCGGGCGATGGCCACGCGCTGCTGCTGACCGCCGGAAAGCACCGTTGGCTTGCCGTCCGCACGGTTGGCGATGCCCATGGACTCCAGCGCCTCGATTGCCCGCTGTCTGCGCTGGGCAAGGCTCACACCTTGATAGGCCAGCGGCAAGGCCACGTTCTGCCAGACGCTCAGGGACGGGATCAGGTTATAGCCCTGAAAGATGAAGCTGATTTTACGGCTGCGGATATCCGCCAGCTCCCGTTCCGTACGGTGGGCAATGGGGATCTCGTCCAGCATGTACTCTCCACGGGTGGGGATGTCCAGACAGCCCAGAATATTCATCATGGTGGACTTGCCCGAACCGGACGCACCCACGATAGCTACGAACTCTCCGTTTTCGATGGTCAGGTCTACACCGTCCAGGGCACGGACCTCGTTCTCCTGCCCCTCGTAATAGATCTTATACAGATCGCGTATCTCGATCAGTGCCATGGGCTCACCCCCGGTTGCCGGAATTACCGGAGTTGCCCGAAGGGGTCCGGTTACCGGAGTTACCGGTCTGACTGCCCTGAGTACGGTTGCCCCAGTTGCCGGAACCGCCGCCCCAGTTACCGGTCTGGCCGCCCTGAGTACGGTTGCCCCAGTTGCCGGAGCCGCCCCAGTTACCGGAACCGCCCATCATCTGTTGCCCGTTTCCTTCTCCTGCGATGTTGGAGGTGGTATTTCCGCCGGCAGGACGGGGGTTCATGTAGCGCAGGAAGACGGTGGCATCCTTGTCAACACCGGACAAAATCTGAATCACATTTCCGTTATAATTGCCCGCTTCCACGGGAACAGCGTAATACCCCTTGGGATAGTCAGTAACAGAGCCGCCCACTTCGGCAGGGTCAATGGCATTGTCCGGCTTTTCCTCGCTTTGAACGATCATGTAGTAGCCGTCGTCATAAGTACAAAGAGCATTGAGTGGCGCCAGAACCGTCTTTTCCGTCCCACCGCCACCGGTGGTATCGATGGCATAATAAACGGTAACACCGGAGGACAGTTCACCCTTGGAGTCAATGGTAATGGTCGCCTCAAAGGTGCTAACACCGCTGTTTCCGGACGTTGCTTCCAGACTCAGATAGGTCAGGGTGGCAGGATACTCCACCCGACCGGCGGAAGTGGTGCGGTAGAGCTGGACCTCCATTCCCTCCTCCAGATAGTCTGCGTCCAGTTCGTCAATGTTGACGGTGATCTGCATAGAGTCCTGATTGTAGATGGTCACAGTACCCGAATCCTGACCGGTCATGCGATTGGTGCTGTAATTGGCCCTGACCACCTTACCGTCAATGTCGGCATAGCGGCTGTATTCGGTATTAATGGAGTTCTGCAGGTCAGCGATCTTCTCTTCATAGCTGTCGATCTGCTTCTGGACACGTTCCAGCTGGGTCTCATAGTCGGTAGTATCCACAGCAAACAAGCTCTGGCCGGCAGTGACCCGCTGATAGTTCACCACGTTCACACCACTGATCTCACCGGAAGCACCGGAGGTAACGGATGCCTCGTTCTTGAATTCCAACTGGGCGGCATCTACAGCGTAGATATAGCCCCCATCCTTTTCGAGCCAGCAGGTAGCTTTTGTCCCCTTGGTCAAAGAGCCGGGATTGTTCATCTCCACGGTGACAGCAAAGCACTTCATACCCTCGGTGGTGATGTAATCCACATACTGTACGTCGGTCACAGTGCCCTCCAGCGTCATCATCTGGTCGGGAACTGACACGGTGATGGACATATCCTTGGCAATATCCTGCTCATAGACGTAGCTGAAATACAGGGTTGCTTTCATAGTGCGGTCATCTACCAGCGTGGCCAGCTGGGCTCCACTCTGCACCCGTTTTCCCACCTGCGTCTTGATGTCTTGTATACGGCCATCAAACTCGGCAGTCACACCCTGGTTGTTGACGTTCTCCCGCAGCTCGGAGCGTTGCTGATACAAGGCACTCAGTTCTACCTCCGCCTCCAGGATCTCATCCCTTTTCTCAGAGGCGTCCAGCACGTACAGAAGGTCGCCCACCTGCACAGCCTGCCCGGCCTCCACGTGCCATTCCAGTACCTTTCCGCTGACGGTGTAGCTGACGGAGTCGGCAGGTCTGGTGGTACCGGAACCTTCAATTGCCTCGTTCAACGCACCAAAGGAGGTCTTACCGGTGATGGCTACCCGCTCTTCCTCCTCAAAAAACAGTTTATACGCACCGAAGGCGGCGGCCGCCGCAAGGGCAATGATCACCACCGCGATCACAATAGTCTTTTTCTTGCTTTTCTTCACCATGTGCCAGTTCCTCCTGAAGCGTTTTTCATCTGCTTTATCCACTTTTGCAGTATTAGAAAAATTATAAACAATTTGCCTTAAAGTTACTTTAGAGGGATGTCCAAAATCTGTCCAAAGCGCAAGACTTTTTCCCGAGATTGATATATAATGATATTCTAATTTATTTTTAAGGGTTTTTTGTTACTGTAGCAAAGGGTGATTTTTATGAAACTGCTGTTTGCGGAAGACGAAGTAAGTCTATCCGAAGCCGTGGTGGACATTCTGACCTACCACAACTATCAGGTGGATGCCGTGTATGACGGCGCGGATGCGCTGGCCTATGCCCGAGCCGAGCAATATGACGGTATCATTCTGGATGTAATGATGCCAAAACTTACCGGCTTTCAGGTACTGGAACAGCTGCGCGCAGACGGCTGCCGCACCCCGGTTCTTCTGCTCACCGCCAAAAGCGAGGTGGACGACCGCATTCTGGGTCTGGATCTGGGGGCGGATGACTATATGTCCAAGCCCTTCCACATGGGCGAGCTTTTGGCCCGGATTCGCGCCATGCTGCGCCGCAAGGAAAACTATACCCCAGACATCCTGTCCTACGGCGATATTGAGCTTAACCCCCACAACTACCAGCTTAGCAGCGGTCCTAACTGTGTTACCCTGCCCAAGCTGGAATATCAGTTGATGGAAACGCTGATTGCAAACCAGGGTCTGTTCCTGTCCTCCGAAGAACTGCTGACCAAGGTGTGGGGCTATAATACGGACGCGGAACTGGGCTCTGTGTGGGTCTACATTTCATACCTGCGCAAGCGCTTGCAAGCACTGAACAGTTGTGTGGAGATCTGTGCAAAGCGCGGCGTGGGCTATACATTGGAGATGCGTGTATGACGAAAACACTGCAAAAACGATTTGTCCGCACCGCCATGGCAGCTATCACCATACTGCTGGTGATCCTGCTCAGCGCGGTCAATATCGCCAATATCATTATAGTCAATCAACAGGCCGAAAAGGTGATGTCTGTCCTCACGGCCGGTCGGGGTTCTTACGACCCCTCCTCCCACCGCCAGCCTAAAGATGCTGAGAGGCATTTCCCCCTCTTCCGCCGCCCCACTCCGGACGACATGATGGGCGCGCGGTATTTCTACGTACGCTTTGATGCCACAGGCAATGTCCTGCGCACCAACCTGAAGCATATCTATGCCGTCACAGATGAACAGGCCCGTCAAATCGCACTGGAACTCTACGGCGGCGAGCCCTCCGGCCAGTACGAACAGTTCCAGTACCAGACCATCCCCCTTCCAGAAGATAAGGGACAGCTGATGCTCTTTCTTGACACCTCTACCCAGCAGGAGTCCATTGTGACCGTGCTGCTGATCTCGTTGGGCGGCGGTCTGCTGTGTTGGCTGGCTATGCTTCTGCTGGTAGTACTGCTGTCCCGGCGGGCTATCGCACCCATCGCAGAAAATATGGAAAAACAAAAGCAGTTCGTCACAAACGCGGGCCATGAGATCAAAACCCCGCTGGCCATTATTCTGGCCAACACCGATGCCCTTGAGCTGCACAACGGTGAAAGCAAGTGGAGCAAAAATATCCGGGCGCAGACCATCCGACTCAGCGAACTGATGAAAAATCTGCTGACACTGGCCAGAACAGAGGAGGATGGTGCCAACCTGCCCATGTCCGAGTTCTCTCTGGATTTGTTGGTGCAGGAGGCTCTGGATGTTCACCGCGCATTGGCGCAGACCAAAAAGCTAAATATTGACACAGACATTCAGCACTCCATCACTCTAAAAGGTAACCGGAACAGTATCATGCAGCTGGTGTCCGTTCTGCTGGACAACGCATGCAAGTATACACCGGATAATGGCACCGTGTCCCTGAGCCTGTATGCAGAAGGAAACAAAGTATGCCTTCAGGTAAAGAACACCTGTACCGAGCCACCGGAAAAAGACTTGGAAAAACTCTTTGACCGCTTCTACCGTGGCGATGCCGCTCGAACTCAAAGCACCGGAGGTTACGGCATCGGCCTGTCCGCTGCCCGTACCATTGCACAGGCACACGGCGGCACTGTCACCGCAGACTACGACAAGGTCGAACAGGTCATTTCCTTTACAGTTCGTATTTGATATAACAGCAAAAAGCAGATACCCGAATGGGCATCTGCTTTTTGCGCCGCTCACCCTCTCAGGCTTCGAATCCCTTTGCCGTACATATGCAAAAACACCGTCACCCGATGGGCGATAGTCAGAGACCCCAACACGAGCCCAACAACGTGGGTCGTGTTGGGAAAGGACGAGCAGCGTAGTGAATGAGCGTCCGCACCTGTGCGGACGCAAATGATATGAAGCTTGCGAGGACGCGGTACGGCTGAAGGGATGCATCCGCTGCGCGTATGCCGTCCTTGCGGCATAGCCGCTGCGGACTTCGCGGCTAAAAACAGTCCACCGGACTGTTTTTTTGCGCCGCTCACCCTCTCAGGCTTCGAATCCCTTTGCCGTACATATGCAAAAACACCGCCACCCGGATGGGTGACGGTGTTTTTGGTACGGCTGAAGGGATTCGAACCCCCGACCTTTTGGTTCGTAGCCAAACACTCTATCCAGCTGAGCTACAGCCGCATACTGCTCGTGACAGCTAGATTATAATAGCACAAAGCCCTTTGTATTGCAAGCCCTAATTTCAAATTTTTTCGCTTTTTTTGCGAAATATTTTCTCCTTTTCAAAATCCAAGGAAAACACCGTGCGAACAATGTTCGCACGGTGTTTTGAGTTGTATTGCGCAAATCAGCCGCCAAAGACCTTGATCATGAAGCCCGCAGCAACGGCGGAACCGATCACGCCGGCCACGTTGGGACCCATGGCGTGCATAAGCAGGAAGTTGGAGGGGTTCTCCTTCTGGCCCACGGACTGAGCCACACGGGCGGCCATGGGCACGGCGGACACGCCGGCGGAGCCGATCAGAGGATTGATCTTGCCCTTGGTCACAACGTACAGCAGGTCGCCCAGCAGCAAGCCACCGGCGGTGGACAGCAGGAAGGCGGTCAGGCCCAGACCGATGATAAACAGCGTTTCCTTGCTCAGGAAGGTGGCACCGGTAGCCTTGAAGCCCACGGACAGCCCCAGAGGAATGGTCACGATGTTGATCAGAGCGTTCTGAGCAGTGTCAGACAGACGCTCGGTGACGCCGCACTCACGGAACAGGTTGCCCAGCATGAGCATACCGATCAGAGGCGCGGTGTCGGGAATGAGCAGCACCACGAAGATGGTGACCGCAATGGGGAACACGATCTTCTCGGTCTTGGACACGGGACGCAGCTGAGTCATCTTGACCTGGCGCATCTTCTTGGTGGTCAGCAGCTTCATAATGGGGGGCTGGATCATGGGGATCAGCGCCATATAGGAGTAGGCCGCAATGGCGATGGCAGGCAGCAGCTCCACAGCCAGCTTGGAAGCCGACAGAATGGCGGTGGGGCCGTCCGCGCCGCCGATAACGCCGATGGCAGCGGCCTCGCAAGGCTTGAAGCCCAGCCCCAGAGCCATCAGGAAGGCAGCGAAGATGCCCAGCTGAGCGGCAGCGCCCAGAATCAGGGAAATGGGATTGGCCAGCAGAGGACCAAAATCGGTCATAGCACCGATGCCCAAGAAGATGATGGACGGGTAGATGGCATACTGAACACCCTGATAGAGTGCCCACATAAAGCCAACGGAACCGCTGTGGGTAGCCGCGTCATAGACCGGCTCGGCAAACAGTCCGGTAAGCGGCAGGTTGGCCAGCATCATACCAAAGGCGATGGGGACCAGCAGCAGAGGCTCAAACTTCTTGCCAATGCCCATGTACAGCAGCACGCAGGCCACCAGGATC
>JAZNTL010000128.1:0-2741 GCA_045591745.1 Lawsonibacter sp. | reverse complement strand
CCAGTACGTGCGCTTTGACCTTGGCATGGTCCATCAGATCGATTACTACACCGGCGTTGTGTTCCGGGGCTACGTGGAGGGAGCGGGCGAGGCTGTCCTGTCCGGTGGCCGCTACGACCATCTGGTGGAGGTGTTTGGCCGGGAGGCACAGGCTACCGGCTTCTGCGTGGATGTGGATGCCGTGGCCCACACCTTGCCCGAAACCACGCTGCCGACCCTGCGTACCATCGTTCACTACGAGCCGGGCTATCTGGCTCAGGCACTGGAGGCGGTAGATGGCCGCCCTGCAGGTACTTGTGAATTGTCGCCCTGTTCCGCGCTGGAGCAGAGCATGGCGCTGGCCGCCGACAAGGGCGCGGACAGTGTGCTGGTCTTTGACAAGGATGGAGAAAAGGTGGTGAGCCTGTGAGCAGTGAGCGTTTGCGTATCGCCCTGACCAAGGGGCGCTTGCAGGATAAGTCTGTGGAGTTGTTCGAGACCATGGGCCTTGACTGCGCTCCCATCAAGGATCCGGGCCGCCGACTGGTCCATTCCATCCCCAACTATCCCATGGACGCGGTGCTGGCCAAAGCTCCCGATGTGATCACTTATGTGGAGCACGGTGTGTGCGATTTGGGTGTGGTGGGCAAGGACACCATTCTGGAAAAGGGCGGCGCTTTTTACGAGGTGCTGGACCTGAATTTCGGCCGATGCCGCTTTGCTCTTGCGGTGAAGGAGGGCAGCGATTTCTACGGTACTTATAAGACCCGCCGCATCGCTTCCAAGTATCCGGAAGTGACCCGCGCCTTCTTTGAGAAGAAGGGCATGGACGTGGATATCATCAAAAACGCGGGCAGTGTGGGACTAGCGCCTATTCTGGAGCTGACGGATGCCATCGTGGACATTGTGGAGACTGGTGCTACTCTCAAGGCCAACGGTCTCGTCCCCATTGAGACGGTGGCCGAAGTGTCCGCGCGACTCATTGTCAACACCGCCAGCATGAAGCTGCACAAGGCGCAGATCACCGACTTCATTGAGAAGTGCGAACGGGAATTGGAGAGAAGAGCATGATTCGTATCATTAAGGCCGACGGTACGGCAGAGCAGGCACAGCTTGCTGCCATGCGCGCCAGAGCCGCCCAGAAAAATGCGGATATCGATCGTGCAGTTGCAGATATTATGCAGACTGTAAAGGAAGAGGGCTTTGCGGCGGTAGAACGCTTTTCTCTGCAGTTTGACCGTACTGCACCCCATGAGATTGGGGCAGAGCGACTGGAACAGGCCTATCAAAATTGCCCTGCTGAGCTAATTGAAGCGTTGGAGCATGCGGCAAAGAATATCCGGGACTATAACGAAAAGCTATTGGCCCGTACGGTGGAGTGGAACTCCCCGGACGGAGGTAGAGTGGGCCGAGTGGTGCGCGGGCTGTCCCGTGTGGGCATCTATGTACCCGGCGGCACAGCGGCCTATCCCAGCTCCGTGCTGATGAACGCTATACCTGCCAAGGTAGCCGGAGTGGAGGAGATCGTCATGGTCACACCGCCCACTCAAAACCTTAACGACGCGGTGCTGGCTGCTGCCAAAATCGCTGGAGTGGATCGAGTCATTGCCGTGGGCGGCGCTCAGGCGGTCGCCGCGCTGACCTATGGCGCGGGCTTCATTCCCAGAGTGGACAAGCTGGTTGGTCCGGGCAATGCCTTCGTTGCCGCCGCCAAGCGTATGGCTTACGGTGCACTGGACATCGACATGGTGGCAGGACCATCCGAAGTGCTGGTCATCGCCGACGACAGTGCCGACCCCAAATTCGTGGCCGCCGACCTGCTCAGTCAGGCCGAGCATGACCGCATGGCCTCTGCCGTACTGTTGACGGACAGCGAGGCCCTTGCTCAGGCGGTGGATGCTGAGATCGTTCGTCAGACAGGCTATCTGGAACGATCTGAGATCATGGAAGTGTCCCTGCGGGACTTTGGCTGTGCCATCGTGTGCGGAGATTTGAAGGACTGTGTGGCACTGGCCAACGAGATCGCCCCGGAGCACTTGGAAATCGTTACCCGCGACCCAAGGACCCTGCTGCCGGACATTAAGAATGCCGGTGCGGTGTTTCTGGGCAGCTGGTCGCCGGAGCCTCTGGGCGACTATCTGGCCGGTCCGGACCACGTGCTGCCTACCAGCGGCACGGCCCGGTTCTTCTCGCCCCTGTCCGTGGACAGCTTTTTGAAGACCATGAGCATTATTGAATTTGACCAAACCTCTCTTGCCCCCATCAAGGACAAGATCATTACGCTGGCGGAGAGTGAAAAGCTCACCGCCCATGCCAATTCCATCAAAGTTCGATTTGAATAAGGAGGATGAACGCTATGCGTACTGCTTCCATTACGAGAACAACAAAAGAGACTGATATCGCCCTGAAGCTGTGTCTGGAGGGCGGTCAGGAAGAGGTTTCTACCGGCATCGGCTTCTTCGACCACATGCCCACCGCCCTTGCCTTCTATGCCGGCTGGGGTATGAAGCTGACCGTTAAGGGCGACCTGCAGGTGGACGGCCACCACACGGTGGAGGATACGGGCATTGTGCTGGGTCAGGCCCTGCGTGAGGCGCTGGGTGACAAGAAGGGCATCCGCCGCTTCGGCAGCGCCTATGTGCCCATGGACGAGGCTTTGTGCTTTACCGCGCTGGATTTCTCCAACCGCCCCTATCTGGTCTTTGACGCGGATATGCCTCAGCCCATGATCGGGGACTACGATGCCTGCCTGACGCTGGAGT
>JAZNTL010000127.1:0-2051 GCA_045591745.1 Lawsonibacter sp. | reverse complement strand
CGCTGGCTGCCGAAGGTGTGAGCCGGGTAGGAGAATTGCATCACATTGACCGGGGTTATGATCATCTGGAATTGGCACTGAGTAAATTGGGCGCCGAGATATACAGAAAGAACGGATGAGAGGAGGTGCGCCATGTCACCCAGACACAATCGCAGACGCTATAAGCGCCGTGCCCGCTTTGGGTTTTTCTATAAGCTGATGGCTGTTGCTGCTATGCTTGCGGCTGTGGTGATGGGCGCGACCGTCTTTTTCCGGGTGGAGGAGATGGTGGTACTGGGCAATCAGCGCTACACTGCCGCCCAGATCATCGATGCCACCGGGATCGTCCAGGGAGATAACCTGTTTGGCATGAATAAATTTGAGACCGCCCGGCAGATCCGCCGTCAGCTGCCCTATGTGGAGGGTGTGAACATCCGCCGGGGCTGGCCGGACACGCTGATCATTACGGTGACGGAATGTGAGGCGGCGGCCCAGGTGACCGGCGAAAAGGGACAGTGGCTGATCGGCAGATCGGGCAAGGTGCTGGAGTTGGCCCGAGGAACCATGCAGAATGTGATCGCCGTGGAAGGGCTTAATGCCGTTCAGCCGGAAGAGGGGCTTCCGCTGGTGGTCCGAGAGGAACAGCAGATACGGGGTGACGCACTTCTGTCGCTGCTGAATGCGCTGGAGCAGTGCGGCATGCTGAAAAAAGTGACTTATATTGACATGACCTCGCCCTCGCGCATCCTGATGGATTTTGATGTGCGCTTTACCGTCAAGCTGCCGGTCAACGGCGACTTCAACTATCTGCTGGGGGCCATGGGGCAGGCAGTAGCTACGCTGGAAGATTACGAAACAGGAACTTTGGACCTGACGGTAAAGGATTATACTGTCGTTTTCAGTCCCAACTGATAAAATCGACCCAAAAACGCAATAAAAGTGCGAGAAAAATCGTCTTGCCCTCTTGACCTGATATGAAAAGAACGGTACAATGAACTAAATATGGGACATTGGGTGGGGGTGTTTCCCCAAGGACTTGTTGTTTTGAGGAATCACCCACTTTTTACTTAGGAGGAGCAACGATGGGTTTCGAATTTGACATGGGTCATGACAACAGCGTAGTCAACATTAAGGTGGTCGGTGTCGGCGGCGGCGGCAACAACGTGGTCAACCGCATGGTCCGCACCGGCACAAAGAATGTGGATTTTATCGCTGTCAATACGGACAAGCAGGCGCTGGGTGTGTCCAGTGCTACCTTTAAGATCCAGATCGGCGAAAAGCTGACCAACGGTCAGGGTGCCGGCTCCGATCCTGAGGTGGGCCGCAAGTCTGCCGAGGAGAACCGCACTCAGATCGCCAAGGCGCTGGAGGATGCGGACATGGTGTTCATCACCGCCGGTATGGGCGGTGGTACCGGTACCGGTGCCGCTCCCATCGTGGCTGACATTGCCAAGGAGATGGGCGTACTTACCGTTGGTGTGGTCACCAAACCCTTCCGTTTTGAGGGCGGCCGCCGCATGGCCCGCGCGGAAGAAGGTATTCGTGAGCTGGGTGCCGTGGTGGACGCGCTGGTCATTATCCCCAACGATCGTCTGAAGCTGGCCACCGACCAGAAGATCACCCTGCTCAACGCCTTTGAGATCGCCGACGACGTGCTGCAGCAGGCGGTTCAGTCCATCTCCGACCTGATCCGGGACACCGGCCTGATCAATCTGGACTTTGCCGACGTGACCGCCGTTATGAAGGACGCCGGCCGTGCCCACATGGGCGTGGGCCGTGCCGCCGGCAAGGGCAAGGCAGAAGAGGCTGCCCGTATGGCTATCTCCAGCCCCCTGCTGGAGACCTCCATCGACGGTGCCCGCGGTATTCTGATCAACGTGACCGGTTCCGTGGATATCGGTCTGGAGGAAGTGGAGCAGGCCGCATCTCTGGTGCAGCAGGCTGTCCATCCCGATGCAGTGACCATCTTCGGTGCCACCTTCGATGATTCTCTGGAGGATGAGATCCGCGTTACCGTTATCGCCACCGGCTTTGATGAGAAGCCCAAGAAGGATGATCCCAAGAGCGGCAAG
>JAZNTL010000126.1:0-4362 GCA_045591745.1 Lawsonibacter sp. | reverse complement strand
ATACTCGGCACGCACATAGATGTAACCCTCGTCGCTGCCGGCGGCAACGGCGGCAATGAGCATACCCTCGATAACGGAGTGGGGGTTTCCTTCCATAATGGAACGGTCCATGAAGGCGCCGGGGTCGCCCTCGTCACCGTTACAGACCACGTATTTCTTGCCCTTGGGCTGCTTGCGCACGCTGTCCCATTTGTGGCCGGCGGGGAAACCGCCGCCGCCGCGGCCGCGCAGGCCGGAGTCCAGCATTTCCTTGCAGATCTCCACGTCGCTCATGTCGAACAGGGCCTTCTCAAAGGCCACGTAGCCGTCACGGGCCAGATACTCGTTCAGGTCCTCGGCATCAGTGGTACCGCAGTTGGCCAGCACGATGCGGTGCTGCTTGTGGTAGAAGGGGATCTCGTCGTGCTTGGCATAGGCCACGCCGTCCAGAGTGTAGAGCAGGCGCTCGATGATCTCGTCGCCCAGAATGGACTTCTCGATGATCTCGTCACAGTCAGCCAGCTTCACGTGGGTATACAGGATACCGGCGGGCTCGATCTGCAGCAGGGGTCCCATTTCGCAGAAGCCGTGGCAGCCGCTCTTCTTCATGGAGATGCTGTTCTCGCTGCCACAGGAGCACTCACCCTCCTCTTCCATAAGGTTGACGTGCACGCACAGACCGCGGCGCTCGCACTCTTCCTTCAGGTAGTCATAGATCTTCAGGGAGCCGCCGGCAATACAGCCGGTACCGGCACAGATCAGGATCTGCTTGCCCTGACCGTCCTTGGCCTTTTTCGCATTGGCACGGCGGGCATCCAGCATTTCACGGGTCATATTAGCCATTTTCCGCATCCTCCTTCTTGATCTGCTCCAGCAGCTCCACAATGGCCTCAGGAGTCATCTTGGAGTGCACCTGATCGTTGATGGTCACAACAGGAGCCAGACCACAGGCGCCCAGGCAGGACACGGTCTCCAGAGTGAACAAGCCATCGGCAGAGGTCCTCTGCTTGCCTTCCAGACCCAGATGCTTGCGAATGGCATCGTAGATGGGCTGAGACTTACGCACATGACAGGCAGTACCGTCACACACCTTGATGATGTACTTGCCCTTGGCCTCCAGCGAGAAGTTCTCGTAGAAGGTGGCAACGCTGTATACCTTGGCCACGCCGATGTTCAGCTTCTCGGCGATCAGCTCCAGAACGGGCACGCTCAGGTACTTGTACTCGGCCTGCACATCCTGCATGATCGCAATGAGGTTACTGCGCTTGGCGCCGTAGGAATCAATGATCTCTTCCACACGGGCCATGGAAATTCCATTTGCCATTGGTTTCCTCTCCTCTTTTCCCATTTTCAGCACAAGAGTATATATTGCAAGATATACTCTCAGCCATGATTACACAGTTTTGATTATAACACAATTTTCTCATCTTCTCAACGCTTTTCCTTAAAATCTTTCTTCTTTCCCCTCTTTCCTTTTTTTAATTTTTTACGCAAAATCATTTGCTGCTTCTTCAAAAAATGCAATATGCACAAACTTTTCACCATATATAGTTTATGCTCATAACAATTATGGTTAAATTTTTCACTAACTTTATGTAAAAAAGCGGGGCCTGCCGTCTGACAGGCCCCGTTTCAAACAGAGTCGTTTCTTAAATTTTGGTGATGTCGATGGGAATCAGGTCCTCACTTCTGCCCTGCTGACGGACAGTGAGCATAGCCCGAGCAGTATCGATGGCGGTAACACACCCCACAGAGTGCTCCACGGCAGAGCGGCGGATCTTGAAGCCGTCGGTGTCGTGCTTGCGACCCTTGGTGGGAGTGTTGATGATCAGATCCACGGTGCCGGAGGCGATCATGTCCAGAATGTTGGGATGCGCCTGAGACACGCGGTTGACCCGCTTGCACTGGATGCCGGCCTCAGTGAGCACGTCGCAGGTACCGGAGGTAGCGTACAGCTCCACACCCATCTCCTCAAAGCCACGGGCGATGGAGACGATTTCCTTCTTATCCTCGTCCTTGACGGTGATGATGATGCGGCCGCCCTTCTTGGGCACACGCAGACCGGAGCCCTTGAACGCCTTGAGCAGGGCCTGAGGATAGGTCTCGGCCAGACCCAGCACCTCGCCGGTGGACTTCATCTCCGGGCCAAGGCCGGTGTCCACGTCAGTGAGCTTCTCGAAGGAGAACACAGGGGCCTTGACCGCGTAGTACTTGGCCTCCTCGTAGATGCCGGTTCCGTAGTCCAGATCCTTCAGCTTCTGGCCAAGCATGACCTTGGTGGCAAGGTCGATGATGGGCACACCGGTGACCTTGGAGATATAGGGGATGGTACGAGAGGAACGTGGGTTGACCTCAATGACATAGATGTCGTCATCGTAGAGGATATACTGAGCATTGATCAGACCAATAACACCCAGATGCTTTGCCATGTTCTGAGTGTGCTTGAGGATAAGCTCGCGGTGCTTTTCCTCCAGATTCAGCGGAGGATACACGGCGATGGAGTCGCCGGAGTGAACACCGGCACGCTCCACGTGCTCCATAATACCGGGGATAAGAATATCCTCACCATCGAACACGCCGTCCACTTCCAGCTCTCGGCCCATAAGATACTTATCCACCAGCACCGGATGCTCCTGTACGGTCATGTTGATGATCTTCATGAACTCTTCGATATTACGGTCGGAGTAAGCAATCTCCATGCCCTGTCCGCCCAGCACGTAGGAGGGGCGCACCAGCACGGGATAGCCCAGCTCATTGGCCGCCTTCAGCGCCTCTTCGGTGGTGAAGATGGTGCGGGCCTTGGCGCGGGGGATATTGCACTTGTCCAGAATGGCCTCAAACCGCTCACGGTCCTCCGCGGCATCCACACCGTCGGAAGAAGTACCCAGAATCTGCACACCCATGTCGGTCAGCGCCTTGGCCAGCTTGATGGCGGTCTGGCCGCCGAACTGGACCACAGCGCCCCAGGGTTTCTCCTGCTCCACGATATTCTGCACGTCCTCGGCGGTCAAAGGCTCGAAATAGAGCTTGTCGGCCACGTCGAAGTCGGTGGAGACGGTCTCGGGGTTATTGTTGACGATGATGGTCTCGTAACCCAGACGGCGGAAAGCCCACACAGAATGGACGGAGCAGTAGTCAAACTCGATGCCCTGACCAATACGGATGGGACCGGAGCCCAGCACCAGCACCTTCTTGCGGCCGTCGCCGCTGTCCTCGGCCTCGTTCTCTCCGTCGTAGGAGGAATAGTAATAGGGGGTCTTGGCGTCGAACTCGCCGGCGCAGGTATCCACCTTCTTAAAGCTGGGAGTGATACCGTAGCTTTCGCGCAGAGCCTTGACCTCGGCCTGCTTCATGCCGCAAAGAGTGCCGATATAGCTGTCTGCAAAGCACATTTCCTTTGCACGCTTCATGGTGTCGGCATCGGGCGCGCCTTTGCAGGCCTTCAGCTCCTCCTCCATGTCGATGATGCGCTTGAAGCCGTCCAGGAACCAAATATCCATTTTGGTGATGTGGTTGATCTTCTGGGGAGAGAAGCCGCGGCGCAGGGCCTCTGCCACCACAAACAAACGCTCGTCGGTGACGTTGACCAGCATATCCTCGATCTCGTCGGTATACAGGCCTTCCAGCTTGTCCAGCTTCAGGGCGCGCACGTTCAGTTCCAGGGAGCGGATGGCCTTCATCATGGCGCCCCCGAAAGAGTTGGCAATGGCCATGACCTCGCCGGTGGCCTTCATCTGGGTGCCCAGAGTACGGCTGGCGGTGGTGAACTTGTCAAAGGGCAGGCGGGGGATCTTGAGCACCACGTAGTCGATGGTGGGCTCGAAGCAGGCCATGGTGGTGCCGGTAACGGCATTGGCGATCTCGTCCAGGGTGTAGCCCAGAGCCACCTTGGCCGCCACCTTGGCGATGGGATAGCCGGTAGCCTTGGCAGCCAGCGCGGAGGAGCGGGACACGCGGGGGTTGACCTCGATGACCGCATACTCGTAGGAGTCGGGGTTAAGAGCAAACTGAACGTTACAGCCGCCCTCGATCTCCAGCGCGTTGATGATGTCCAGCGCGGCACAGCGAAGCATCTGGAACTCACGATTGGCAAGGGTCTGGGTGGGCGCCACCACGATGGAGTCACCGGTGTGCACGCCCACGGGGTCGATATTCTCCATGGAGCAGATGGTAATGACGTTACCCGCGCTGTCGCGCATGACCTCGAACTCGATCTCTTTCCAGCCGGCGATACAACGTTCAATGAGCACCTGACCCACGCGGGACAGACTGATGCCGCGGTCGGAGATCTCCTCCAGAGAGGCACGGTCATAGGCGATGCCGCCGCCGGTACCGCCCAGAGTATAGGCGGGACGGACGATGACGGGATAACCGATGCTCTCG
>JAZNTL010000125.1:0-16821 GCA_045591745.1 Lawsonibacter sp. | reverse complement strand
GATGCTTGCTAAAACCGAGTGGAACGCCGCCGTTTCAAAAACGAGACGCAGAGCGGCTTAACCAAGTGCAGCCTTTTTTCGCAATAATGATATTTTCAATATTTCTTAAATTCACACTTGACTTTTGTTAGCAGGTCTTTTCGTTTCGGGCAATTCTTCCGCAATGGCGGCAAACAGACTTTGTAAAAAAGCTCTGTCGTCCATATTTTCTACAAGAAGCATCTCCTTCGCACCCTCGTAGGGAAGCTCCATCAGGGCATCTGGCATCATCTTTTTTGCCGATGGAGTGGGCTTAACCAACAGTCGGTTATCGTAGACACCACCGATCACCTTGCCGCCGTGATACAGCACATATTCTCCCATCATCGCCCGGGCAGAAAGACGCTCGCACTGCTCCAAAATGAAATCCACATATTCTTTACTGCTTGCCATCGGTTATCCCTCCCTTGCCTTGAAAGCATTATATCGTATTTTTTCGGATATCGCAACAAAACAGCTTGCAATTTATACCGATTGGTGTATTATTGATTTAGGAACAATAGCTTTTGCCAGAATACTGGCACCGGCAGCGAGTCGCTTCCGGGTAGCATCCATCCACCGTATTCGCTTGCGCTCAGCCGAACTGCTTGCAGTATTTAAGCACACGTTGTGTGCCCCACCGCGGCACATTTCATGTGCCCGCACCCTAAATACTGTTGCGCATTTCGCCATACATCATTGTATTGTTCCAATCCAAGAAAGGGAGGGAAGTTTCATGATCGTATACAGGGAGCTTTCCTCCCTTGAACAGGATCTTGGCATCAGCGCCAAGACACTCTATGCCGTCAGCAACAATTTGAACAAGCATTATGGTAAAGCTAAGCTCCCCAAAAAGAACGGCGGTTTTCGTAATCTGTCCGTTCCAGATGAGGCGCTAAAAACCATTCAAAAGCGGATTGCTGAAGTGCTATTGATCCATATGCCCATATCAAAATACGCAAAGGCATATCGGTTTGGTGGTTCCACATTGCGTAATGCCAAACATCATGTTGGTAAGCAAATTGTGCTGAAGCTGGATATCCTTCATTTCTTTGACAGTATCCGATACTCTACTGTAAAAGATGTGGTATTCCCAGAGAAGATCTACGCAGAGCCTCTGCGTATTCTACTGACCATGCTGTGCTATCACAAGGATGCCCTTCCTCAGGGAGCACCCAGCTCCCCGGCTATCACGAACATCATTCTATACGAGTTTGACGAGCAGATTGGTGGGTGGTGTCGGAATCAAGGCATTGCCTACACCCGATACTGTGATGATATGACTTTCTCCGGTGATTTTGATCCGTCAGATCTAATTCAGTTTGTCAGACTGGAATTGAAGAAAATGGGTTTCCTGCTAAACGAGCAGAAGACCAAAATCCAGTGCTCAGGTCAGCAGCAGACTGTTACCGGCATCGTAGTCAATGAGAAGTTGAGTATCCCTGCAGACTACCGCCGCAAGCTGCGGCAGGAGCTATATTACTGCAGAAAGTTTGGTATCCGGGAACACCTTCATAGAATCGGTCTGGAGATTCCAGAGGATACTTACCGAATGCAGTTGTTGGGCAAGGTCAATTATGTGCTACAGGTTCACCCGGATGACCGGGATATGATAGCTGCAAAAAATCAAATCATTGCAAAAAGCCGCTGGGGAAATTGATTCCTCAGCGGCAAATTTTATGATTTTCATAGCAGTTTTTGAGTGTAGATGTCAATGACCTGCTTGGCAAAAGCGCCTGTGCCCTCGCCGCCGACTTTGTCGATGTTTTCCGTCATGCTGCCACCACTGGCGTAGCTTTCTGCCAAGCTACCCAGAATTTGGGGCGTGCAGGTGTAAAAATGCTCCGTAAAGAACGCCTGCAGCTCCTTCGCCCAATTTTGGGCTGCTTCGCTGTCCGGTTCGCAAGGGCGCATCTTGCCCAGCTTTGCAAACAGCTCCATCACCTGCGCACCCAGGTCTTTTTCCTGTTCCTTGGTGCGGCCTTTCTGCTTCTGCTCAAATTCCTTGTAGGCCTCGGTTTTGCCGTAAAGCACCTTGGCCTGCTGGCTGTATTCGTCTATTTTCTTGGGGTCAAAGCCTTCAAAATCCATAAATCTTACTCCTAACATAATGTCGACAAAGCCTCTTTGAAGAATCCACGCATGTTTGCATCGCAATTCTTGGTATAAAAATAGTCCTGCAAGCTGTCATGCTGAGTGAAATGAAGCGGAATCCAGGAATGACAGCTTTTGTATTGGGATCAGCACTGCTGCAGCAGGCGGATATAGAACTCCACCGCCCGGGTGATGCAATCCAGGCGGATGCGCTCGTTATTGCCGTGGATGGATTTGCGCTCCTCAGAGGTCAGCGCCATGGCGGAGAAACGGTAGACCTTGTCACTGATGCGCCCGTAGTGGCGGCTGTCGGAGCATTGCACCATCAGATAGGGGGCAACCACGCAGCCGGGCCAGGTATGGGAAACTGCGGTGCAGACCTTGTCCCAGCCGGGGCAATCGGTTCGGGAAATGCGGCTGGGCTCGGAGCTTTCCAAAACCGTGATCTCCACATCCGGGTCGTTGACCACCTTTTCCAGATAGACCTTGGCGCTGGCTACGGAATCTGCGGGATTCAGTCGCATATTGCTGACCAGACTGGCCTCTGTGGGGATCACATTCCGGGCATTGCTGCCCTGGGCCATGGTGAAGGCGGTGGTGGTGCGCACCAGGGCGTTCATCTCACCGCCGCTTTTTTTGCAGATCAGATCCAGCACCGGCTTGAACAGCCACAGGTTGGCAAACACCAATTTGAGTGCAAAGCTGCTGTGCCGCCCCAGGGTGTCAAACATCTCTGCGGCGGGCTTGGTCAGGTGCATTTTAAAGGGATGGTCAATGATCTTGCGGCAGGCGGAGGCCAGGGTGGTCAAGGGGGTTTTGGGCAGGGGAGCAGAGGCGTGGCCGCCCTGGGAGCGGACCGTATACTGCACATTCATCATGCCCTTTTCCGCAATGCCGATCAGACCGCAGGGGGCTTTCACGCCGGGGAACACATTTTCCACCACGGCACCGCCCTCGTCCACTACCATAGCAGGCTCGATGCCCTGCTCCAAAAACCAGTCCACAATATGCACAGCGCCCTTGCCGTTGATCTCCTCGCCGCCGGAGAAGGCGAAGTAAACATCATGCTCCGGGGTGAAGCCCTGGGCGATCAGATTGTTGGCGGCAGACAGCGCGCCGTTGAAGGTGGCCTTGGTATCCAAAGTGCCCCGCCCCCACATAACGCCATCCTCAATGATGCCGGAAAAGGCGGGCTTGTCCCATTTTTCCTCGTCCACGGGCACCACATCGTAGTGGGCCATCATAATGGCGGGGTTGCCGGGGGTTTTGCCCTTCCAATGGAGCAGCAAACCCCGGTCCGGCAGCTGGGTGAAGCTGCAAACCTTAAAAACCTCCGGGTAAAGCTCCGGCAGCTGACCGATAAGCTTTTGGAATTCGGCTTCGTCCTCCAGGGCTTTATCGTTATAAGAAATGGTTTTGCATTGCACCAGCGCCTGCAGGGCGGAAATGGCCGCCTCCCGGTCAAATTCCACCGGCTGCGTTTGGGGCAATGCTTTTTTCCTGGGGACAAAAGCGGCGGCACGGATCAGCAGCACCGCCAAAAATGTCACCGCTACCCCCAAAAGAATCCAACCGATCATTTCAAAATACCTCTTTTATACAGAATGCGGCCAATGATAATGGTGATCAGTGCGCTGACGGGCACCATAATGCCCACAGTGCCCTCATTCAGAGCGGGCACGAAAATGAACAGCACCAGCATCAGCAAAATGGGGGCAACTGCCAGCTTCCAGTTTTTGGAAACAAAGGCCACGCCCAAACCGCCGAACAGAGCGGGCAGGATCTGCGCAAAGGCGGGCTGCAGCACCGGGGCTTGCAGAATGGGGGTCAGCGGTACGATCAAAACCACACCGATGATGATAATAATGGTGGTGACGATGCTGGAGGTGGCAATGGCAACGGTGGAGATGATCTCGCCCTCCTCGCTGTTGGCACTGACGCCGTTCTGCTCCAAAGCGTTCAGTGCGCAGGGCAGCTTCAGGTTAGAGATATTGCCGGTTACGAAGCCTAAATAGGAGCCGCCTGCGCCCAGCATGGGCACAAAGGTGACCACCTCAATGGCACCCACCGCCCAATACATGGGAGCGGTGGCAACCAGACCCAGGCCCAGGGATTTCCAGTCCGGGGCAGTGCCAAAGGTGATGGCAACGGCCACGGGGAACATGAGCAGCAGGATCATAACGCCGATATTCCAGATCCGTCCATCTCTGTGGACAGAATCGATATAAGACATGTTTTTCTTCATGATCTTTCCTCCTTAACCCAGCCAGCTGTAGAAGGGGATGGCAGAAGCCATGCCCACGATCAAACTCAGAGGCAAAGCGTATTCGCTGAGCCATTTCATTTTCGGCAGCTTCATGGCGACACCGCAGAGGATCATGGTCACAGCGGATACTGCCATAACGCACACGGGGATCAAGCCGGAGGTGGCGGTGTACTGCACGGCCTTTTCAATCTTTTCACCGTTTTCGGTGACGGTTTCCATGACGGTGACCATGCCGTTGGCATCGGCGCTCCACAGTCGGGACACATCGCAGAACACATAGCCTAAAAACGCGGAGATCATGCCGATAAACAGGGCGTTGGAGAAAATGTCTGCCCAGCGGGCATCCCGCTTGGAAAGGCTGGACATGCCACTTTGCAGCTTTTTGCCGATGACCGGCACCAGCCAAATGCCCATCATGATGCTGATGGTCATTACGCAAAGCACATTGACATATTGCTGGGCGGTGAGATTGGCAGCACCCAGGGTCTCGCCCATGGCGCTGAGGGCGTTGGTGGCGGCAACGGTCTCATAGCTCATGGAGCCCACCACGCTGAGCCGCAGCCAGGGCAGGGGAAGGCCCAGGGTGGTGCTGAGGGTGATGATGCTGATGACGATAGCCACCGCAGGGGCGATGGTGAAAATGGCGGCAGAGCTGATGGTCTTGCCCAGCCTGGACATATCCATGCCGATGGCCTTTGCCCGGCGCAGGGCCTTCACCAGAAAATATACAGACTGGCCCAGGACCACTGCCACCAGCAAACCTGCCATGATGTACAAAATGGGATGGTTTACATGGAATTGCAAGGAAAACACCTCCAAAATAAATTATGACAAAAGTATACCATATAAAATATATAATGCAAAGCGCAAAATTATAATTGAGAGTTGATAGTTGAAAGTTGAGAATTGAGAACGAAGCGCAACGGAATGCAACGGAATGCGACGGAATACAACGAAACCCCACTCAGAATCATACTCATACTCAGAATCATAGTCAGACTCGTAGTTATATTTGTTTAGTAAGAGTGGGGGAGAACGGCTGTGAAATTTTCAACTCTCAATTCTCAACTCTCAACTCTCAATATCAGAATCAGACTCGGAATCAGATTCAGAATCATACGCATAGTTGTATTTGTTTATTGGGAGTGAGAGGGGGGAGGATCGACTGTGGAATGAATTTTCAATTTTCAACTCTCAACTCTCAATTCTCAACTACCAGCTGTGCGCTATTACCTCCGGAGATTGCCACGCCCCGTTGGGGCTCGCAATGACACACAGTTGAAAGTTGGAAGTTGAGAATTGAGAACGAAGCGCAACGGAATGCAACGGAATGCGACGGAATACAACGAAACCCCACTCAGAATCAGACTCAGAATCAGAATCATACTCATACTCAGAATCATACTCATACTCAGAATCATAGTCAGACTCGTAGTTATATTTGTTTAGTGAGAGTGGGGGAGAACGGCTGTGAAATTTTCAACTCTCAACTCTCAACTCTCAACTCTCAACTCTCAACTCTCAACTCTCAACTATCAATTCTGAACCATATATCCTTCGCGCTTAATGGAAATAAAAAAGCCGGAGAAAACTCTCCGGCAAAAATTGGAAATATTTATTGACATTGGAAGCCAGTTGTGATAGAATGGTACTCTATACTGTGGGAGTATGCGATTTTTGCGCCACTCTAATTTACGCAATTATTGTACCACAGTTCCGGAGCCACTGTCAAGAGGGAAAACTTCATTTCTTGCAACTGCTCCGGGCGTATCATTAGTGAACAACACATGACTTAAAGAAAGGCAGTGATGATCCATATGGCAATGGTCAAGGACCAAATGTTTGGCAAGACCATGCGTAAGTCTTACGCCAAGTACCAGGAGATCCTGGAAATGCCTAACATGCTCAAGATCCAAAAGGACTCTTATCAGTGGTTTTTGGATGAGGGCCTGCGTGAGGTGTTCAAGGATGTCGGCGTGATCACCGACTTCTCCGGCAAGCTGGAGCTCAGCTTCCTGGATTACTCCATGAACGACAAGCCCAAGTACACCATTGAGCAGTGCAAGGAGCGTGACGCCACCTATGCAAAGCCCATCAAGGTGCGGGTGCGTCTGCGCAACACGGAGACGGAGGAAATCAAAGAGCAGGAGATCTTCATGGGAGATTTCCCCATCATGACCAATGGCGGCACCTTTGTGATCAACGGTGCTGAGCGTGTCATCGTTTCTCAGATCGTCCGTTCTCCCGGCATGTACTACGGTCACGAGGTGGACAAGGCTGACCAGCACACCTACACCGCAACGGTGATCCCGTACCGCGGCGCATGGCTGGAGTACGAGACCGACCTGCAGAATGTTTTCTGGGTCCGTATCGATAAGAACCGTAAGCTGCCCATCACCTGCCTGATCCGGGCTCTGGGTGTGGACACCGACGAAAAGATCAAAGAGATGTTCGGCGCTGACGAGCGCATTCTGGCAACCCTGGAAAAGGACACCTGCAAGACCCGGGAAGAGGGCCTGCTGGAGATCTACCGCCGTCTGCGTCCCGGTGAGCCTCCCACGGTGGAGACTGCCATTTCCCATCTGGAGGGCCTGCTCTTTGACGCCCACCGCTACGATGTGAGCAGCGTTGGCCGTTATAAGTTCAACAAGAAGATGGATCTGTGGACCCGTCTTTCCGGACAGGAGCTGGTGGAGCCCATTGCCGATCCTATGACCGGCGAGATCCTGGCTATGCCCGGCGAGATCGTCAGCCGTGCCCAGGCTAAGGAATTCAGCGCCCGGGGCGTTAACGAGGCTGTGGTCAAGGTTGGCGGCCAGAGCGTGAAGATCTTCTCCAACGGCATGGTGGATATGTCCCGCTTTGTGGACTTCGATCCCAAGCAGTATGGCGTTAAGGAAAAGGTCCGCTTCTCCGTTCTGAAGGACATGCTGGCCAATGTGCCCGCCGACGGCTGGGAAGATGCCATCAACGAGCGCAAGGACGAGCTGATCCCCAACCACATCATTGTGGACGATAGCATGGCCTCCATCAACTATCTGAACTGCGTTGCCATGGGCCTGGGCGTTGCCGACGATATCGACCATCTGGGCAACCGCCGCCTGCGCTGCGTGGGTGAGCTGCTGCAGAATCAGTTCCGTATCGGCTTTAGCCGTCTGGACCGTGTGATCCGTGAGCGTATGACCGTGCAGGATCTGGACACCGTTACCCCCCAGAGCCTGATCAACATTCGCCCGGTCACCGCTGTGATCAAGGAATTCTTCGGTTCTTCTCCGCTGTCCCAGTTTATGGATCAGAACAACCCCCTGGCTGAGCTGACCCACAAGCGCCGTCTGTCCGCTTTGGGCCCCGGCGGTTTGAGCCGTGAGCGTGCATCCTTCGATGTCCGTGATATTCACTACACCCACTATGGCCGTATGTGCCCCATCGAGACCCCCGAAGGTCCCAACATCGGCCTGATCAACTACTTGGCAACCTTTGCCAAGATCAACGAGTACGGCTTTGTGGAAGCTCCCTACCGCAAGGTGGACAAGGCCACCGGCAAGGTCACCGACCAGGTGGACTACATGACCGCCGATGTGGAGGATGATTTCTACATCGGTCAGGCCAACGAGCCTCTGGACGAGAACGGCTGCCTGGCCAATGCCCGTATTACCTGCCGTCACCGCAACGAGATCATTGAAGTGGACCGCCATGTGATCGATTATATCGATGTGTCCCCCAGAATGATGATCTCCATTGCTACCTCCTTCATTCCCTTCCTGCAGAACGACGACGCAAACCGCGCACTGATGGGCGCGAACATGCAGCGTCAGGCTGTGCCCCTGCTGACCACCGAGCCCCCCGTGGTTGCCACCGGTATCGAGCATGCGGCTGCCGTGGATTCTGAGGTCTGCGTGAAGGCCACCGGCGATGGCACTGTGGCTGCGGTTTCTGCCGACGAGATCACCGTCAAGTATGACGATGGGGATGTGCAGACCTATCAGCTGACCAAGTTTGCAAGATCCAACGCAGGCACCTGCGTGAACCAGCGTCCCATCGTCACTGTGGGCGAGCGGGTCACCAATCAGCAGATCATTGCTGACGGTCCTTCCTGCTCCGGCGGTGAGGTTGCCCTGGGTAAGAATGTGCTTATCGGCTTCGTTACCTGGGAAGGCTACAACTACGAGGACGCCATTTTGCTGAACGAACGCCTGGTCCGTGAGGATGTGTTCACCTCTATCCATATTGAGGAGCATGAGACCGAGGCCCGTGACACCAAGCTGGGACCCGAGGAGATCACCCGGGATATCCCCAATGTGGGCGAGGATACCTTGAAGGACCTGGACGAGAACGGTATTATCCGCATCGGTGCGGAGGTCCGTTCCGGCGATTACCTGGTTGGTAAGGTCACCCCCAAGGGCGAGACCGAGCTGACCCCCGAGGAACGCTTGCTCCGTGCCATCTTTGGCGAAAAGGCAAGGGAAGTCCGCGATACCTCTTTGAAGGTGCCCCATGGCGAAAGCGGTATTGTTGTGGATGTGAAGGTGTTCACCAAGGAGAACTCCGACGAGCTGGCTCCCGGCGTGACCAAGTCCGTCCGCGTGTATATTGCCCAGAAGCGTAAGATCTCTGTGGGCGATAAGATGGCCGGCCGTCACGGTAACAAGGGCGTTGTTTCCCGGGTTCTGCCCGAGGAGGATATGCCCTTCCTGCCCGACGGTACTCCCCTGGATGTGGTGCTGAACCCCCTGGGCGTGCCTTCCCGTATGAACATCGGCCAGGTTTTGGAGGTCCACCTGGGTTATGCTGCCAAGGCACTGGGCTGGAAGGTTGCCACCCCTGTGTTTGACGGCGCAAACGAGAAGGACATCCGTGAGACTCTGAAGCTGGCTGGCCTGCGTGAGGACGGTAAGACCGTTCTGTATGACGGCCGTACCGGTGAGCCCTTCGATAACCTGGTTACCGTTGGCTACCCCTACTACCTCAAGCTGCACCATCTGGTTGATGATAAGATCCATGCCCGTTCCACCGGTCCTTACGCACTGGTTACCCAGCAGCCCTTGGGCGGCAAGGCCCAGTTCGGCGGCCAGCGTTTCGGCGAAATGGAAGTTTGGGCCCTGGAAGCTTACGGCGCGGCTTACACCCTGCAGGAGATCCTCACCGTCAAGTCCGACGATGTGACCGGCCGTGTGAAGACCTACGAAGCCATTGTCAAGGGCAGCAATATTCCCAAGCCTGGCGTGCCCGAATCCTTCAAGGTTTTGGTGAAGGAATTGCAGGCTCTGTGCCTGGATATCCGCGTGCTGGATGAGCATGGCAACGAGATCGAGCTGAAGGACGAGGACGATGATGAGGATATCATCTACGCCGATCAGCACTCTGAGCTGGTAGTGGGAACTGCCGAGGAAGTGCTGGAAGCCGGCTTCGTTATCGATGAGGACAGCCCGGAAGATATTATGAATGTGTTCGGCGATGCGGAAGACGCAGCCGACGACTACGAATAAGGAGGCGTTACTATGGCAGATGCCACCTTTGATGCCATTCGAATTGGCATTGCATCCCCGGAAATGATCCGGCAGTGGTCTTTTGGCGAGGTTAAAAAGCCCGAGACCATTAACTATAGAACCCTCAAGCCCGAGCGGGACGGCCTGTACTGCGAAAAGATCTTCGGACCCCAGAAGGACTGGGAGTGCCATTGCGGCAAGTATAAGAAGATCAAGTACAAGGGCAAGGTCTGCGACCGCTGCGGCGTTGAGGTCACCAAGGCCAAGGTGCGCCGTGAGCGCATGGGCCATATTGAGCTGGCCGCTCCCTGCAGCCATATCTGGTACTTTAAGGGCATTCCCTCCCGTATGGGTCTGATTTTGGATATCAGCCCCAAGGTGCTGGAAAAGGTGCTGTATTTCGCGTCTTATATCGTCACCGATCCCGGCGACGCACCTCTTTCTCTGAACCAGGTGCTGTCTGAGAAGGAATACCGGGACATGCGGGAAAAGTATGAGGACGATTTCCAGGCAGGCATGGGCGCAGAGGCCGTCAAGAAGCTGCTGGAGGGTATCGACCTGGTTCAGCTGTCCGCCCAGCTGCGAGAGGAACTGAAAACCGCTTCCTCCCAGAAGAAGCTGCGTTTGGTCAAGCGTCTGGAGGTCGTGGAGGCCTTCCGTGAGTCCGGCAACAAGCCCGAGTGGATGGTCATGGATGTATTGCCCGTGATCCCCCCGGATATCCGTCCCATGATTCAGCTGGACGGTGGCCGTTTCGCCACCTCCGACCTGAACGATCTGTACCGCCGGGTCATCAACCGTAACAACCGTCTGAAGCGGCTGATCCTGCTCCACGCTCCCGACATCATCATCCGCAACGAAAAGCGTATGCTGCTGGAGGCTGTGGACGCATTGATCGCCAATGGCCGCCGAGGCCGTGCGGTCACCGGCGCCAACAACCGTGCGCTGGAGTCCCTGAGTGATATGCTGAAGGGTAAGCAGGGCCGTTTCCGTCAGAACCTGCTGGGTAAGCGTGTTGACTACTCCGGCCGTTCCGTTATCGTGGTTGGCCCTGAGCTGAAGCTGTATCAGTGCGGCGTGCCCAAGGAAATGGCTATTGAGCTGTTCCGGCCCTTTGTGATGAAGAAGCTGGTTTCCGACGGCCTGGCCAACAATATCAAGTCCGCCAAGAAGATGATCGACAAGGGCAAGACCGAGGTTTGGGATGCCCTGGACGAGATCATTAAGGACCGCCCGGTTATGCTGAACCGTGCACCTACGCTGCACCGTTTGGGTATCCAGGCCTTTGAGCCCATTCTGGTTGAGGGCCGTGCGCTGAAGCTGCACCCCCTTTGCTGTACCGCATTTAACGCCGACTTCGACGGTGACCAGATGGCTATTCATGTGCCTCTGTCCGCAGAGGCCCAGGCAGAAGCCAGAATGCTGATGCTCTCTGCCAACAACCTGCTGCGTCCCCAGGACGGCAAGCCCGTCACCGTGCCCACGCAGGATATGATCCTGGGCGCATACTATCTGACCTACACCCGCTTGGGCAAGGCAGAAAAGGGCGCGGAGACCGTGTTTGTTACCGACGCCGGTGACACCGGCCTGCCCGTGGAGCAGATCGTGGATGCGGACCTGTTTGTGGAAACCAACAAGAAGGTGAAGGCTGAGGGTCTGACTCCTGCTAAGTTCCGCCCTGTGCTGAACTATTCCAGCGTCAACGAAGCTTTGGCTGCCTATGCCGATGGCGATGTGGGCCTGCATGCCCCCGTCCGTGTGCGTTACACCAAGGTTATCGACGGCGTGGAGCGCAGCCGCATCATTGATGCCACAGTGGGCCGCTTGATCTACAACGAGCCCATTCCTCAGGATCTGGGCTTTGTGGACCGCAGTGATCCTGCCCATGCTTTCGACCTGGAGGTCGATTTCCTGGTTGGCAAGAAGCAGTTGGGTAAGACCATTGATAAGTGTATCCGCAAGCACGGCTTCACCGTGGCTACGGAAATGCTGGACCGCATTAAGGCTCTGGGCTATAAGTTCTCCACCAAGGGCGCTATTTCTGTTTCCGTTGCGGATATGGTGGTACCTCAGATCAAGTATGAGCTGGTCCGTCAGGCAGAAGGCAAGGTCGTGGAGATCGAAAACTTCTACCGCCAGGGCATGATCACCAATGATGAGCGTTACCGTTTGGTGGTTCAGCAGTGGGAAAAGACCACCGGCGAGGTTACCAACGCCCTGTCCGGCAATTTGGACGAGTTCAACCCCATCTACATGATGGCTGACTCCGGCGCCCGTGGTAGTATGGCACAGATCCGTCAGCTGGCAGGTATGCGTGGCTTGATGGCTGATACCGCCGGCCGTACCATTGAGATCCCTGTTAAGGCAAACTTCCGTGAAGGCCTTTCCGTTCTGGAGTATTTCATTTCCTCCAGAGGCGCGCGTAAGGGCATGACCGATACGGCTCTGCGTACCGCTGACTCCGGTTATCTGACCCGCCGTATGGTTGACGTTTCCCAGGATGTGATCGTCAGATCCCATGATTGCGGTACTGTCAACGGTATTTGGGTTGGCGCAGTGTATGATAAGAACGGCGATGTGGTGGATACCTTCGGTAACCGTATCCGTGGCCGTTATCCCGTCAACGATATTGTCCATCCCGTCACCGGTGAGCTGATCCACTCCAAGGATGTCATGATGATGCCCGAGGATGCCGAAAAGTTCGAAAAGGCCGGTATTGAGAAAATCTATATCCGCACCATTTTGGGCTGCCGTGCCCGCACCGGCGTTTGCGCCCGCTGCTATGGCATGAACCTGGCTTCCTCCAAGGAAGTTGACCTGGGCGAAGCAGTTGGTATTATTGCTGCCCAGTCCATCGGTGAGCCCGGTACGCAGCTGACCATGCGTACCTTCCACTCCGGCGGCGTTGCGGGTGACGATATCACCCAGGGTCTGCCCAGAGTTGAAGAGCTGTTTGAGGCCCGTCGTCCCAAGAAGATGGCCCAGATCTCCGAGATCACCGGCGTTGTGTCCATCGATGATTCCCACCGTACCGCCCTGCGTGCCATTACGGTCACTGCAGAGGATGGCGAGGTGAAGAATTACCAGGTGCCTTACTCCGTTGGCTTGAAGGTGGTTCACGGCAAGACCGTCCAGAAGGGCGAGCCCATCACGGATGGCGCGCTGTATCCCCAGGATGTGTTGCGTATTTCCGGCGTGGAGGCTGTGCAGGATTACCTGGTGCAGTCCGTCCAGGCGGTGTACCGTCAGCAGGGCGTAGAAATCAACGATAAGCATATCGAGGTCATTATCCGCCAGATGATGCGTAAGGTCCGCGTGGAAGAGCCCGGCGACAGCTCTCTGCTCAGCGGCACTGTGATTGATGTGTTTGAGTTTGAGGATGCCAAGGCTGCTGTCCAGGCCCGGATCGATGCCGGCGAGGATGAGCTGCGGCTGCCCGTGGCTTCCGCAATGCTGCTGGGTATTACCAAGGCTGCTTTGGCAACGGATTCCTTCCTGTCTGCCGCTTCCTTCCAGGAGACCACTAAGGTGCTGACCGATGCCGCCATTAAGGGCAAGGTTGACCATCTGGTTGGCTTGAAGGAGAATGTGCTGATCGGTAAGCTGATCCCCGCAGGCTCCGGCTTGATGGCATACCGGGATTTTAACACCGGTGAACCCGAAGCAACCGAAGAGGTTTGCGAATAATAGAATCAAAAAGAAGCGTGCGTTTGCACGCTTCTTTTTTCTGGTAGACAAATTGTGGGGTTTCGTGTATAATAAGGAGAGTTAGGGGATACATACGGCCCTTTATGACAATGCCGGGTTTTATTTTCCGGCGGTTTAGGAGGAATCCAAATGAAACAAAGAATTCTATGGCTCGTGGCTTTGGCCCTTTGTGCCGCGCTGGTGTTCAGTGGCTGCGGCAAGGAAGAGCCCATTTATGAGCCTTTTGAAGAATCCACAGGCGGTACGGAGCAGACCACGGAAAATGTGACCACCCAGGCCACCACCGAGGCGACTACAGAAGCAACCACCGAGGAAACCACAGAAGAAACCACTGAGGAGACCACCGAGCCGGAGGAGACTACAAAGCCTACCCAGCCCGTGAAGCCCACCACTCCCACGGAACCGGAGGATACTGAGCCTACCACTGAAGCCACCACCGAGCCTACTGTGCCGGAAACCACCGATGTGGTGATCGATATTCCCATTTGGGGCCCGGACGGACGGCCTTAATGAAAAATGGATTTGGAGGACAATATCATGAAGAAATTGCTTAAAATTATGCTTGTAATTGCTGTTTGCACAGCGATGCTGATGATGTTCGGCTGCAAGAATGAGGCTGCCGGCAACGGCAATGAGACCCCCGGTGCTTCCAACCAGGGTGATCAGAATGAAAATGTAGGCGGCGAGACCACTACCAACCCCGAGGGTGATCCTACGGATGGCACCGAAGAAAACGGTGTTGAGGACGAGCCCACCGAGCCTCCCATTGGCATTGAAGATCCTGTTCAGTCCACAGAAGAGGACGATTTTGAGATCGACTTTGGCGATCTGGCAGGTAACTAATAACATCAGGGCGCCGCATTTGCGGCGCCCTGATGTTATAACGATATAAATCCTTGGCGGATTTGCGATATACGCTGATGCGTGCGATATAAGGCGATGCCTTGCGATATGCGCTGCGGCGCGTGAAGGATTTATATCATATCGCAACCGAGCGAAGTGAGGTTATATCGCAATCGTAGATTATATCGCATTTGCGGAGCAAATATATCGCTTTCAGTAGTCGTGAAATATAGGGTCGTGAATATTAAAAAGATATAATAGATGTAAATTAGGAGTAAGATTCTCGTTTGAATCTTACTCCTTTTGTTTATTTGCTGGGATATGGTTTCTTGATGTTTGTTCTGCCAAGCAGGTAGTCTACGCTGACTCCGTAATAATCTGCCAGTTTATCCGCACATTCCAGCGGCAGCGGGCGTTCTTCCCGTTCGTATTTGGAATATAAGGATTGGTCACATATTAAATACTCTGCTATTTGTTTTTGCGTTAAATCGTTGTCTTCTCGTAAATCACGAATTCGCAACTGCATATTACATCACCTACATAAGCATGTATTCGTTAAAGAATAAATAAGGAGTAAGATGCGCAGTGCTCTTACTCCTTTAGTTTATTTGCGGGAATACGGCGCTTTTTGATCGGTTAGCCCTAATAGATAATCAATGCTGACATGATGGAACTGCGCCAAAGCAATTAAAACCGAAGGCGGGATCATGCGCTCTCCGCTTTCATAATACGCATAGGTTCTTTGAGGGATATTGATTTGTTCGCCGAGTTCTGCTTGCGTCAAGTCGGCATCTTCTCTTAAATTACGAATTCTATCATATCTTTCAGCCATTAATATCACCGTCAATACTATACAATAGAACGATTTGTTCTATTGATATTTTGAACATATTGTTCTAGACTATCCGTAGCGAAAAGATAAAACAGCATTGAAGGGTGATTATATGGATAAATTCTTTTGCGATTATGCGTGTAGAACCGTGGGGGAAAGTATCACAAAATATGATATTCCCGATGATTGGGAGGCAGAATTTTATGCCTGGGAGGAAATATGTCCTGCTGTATGCGTTCCGGTGGGAGAGATCTGCAAGTGTTCTGCTGCGATGGATTTGCAGCTTAGAATCGTAGAGGACCCGGATGAAGAATACGCAGGATGTATGGTATATGCAAACCGACATAGGATTGTTTTTAAAATTGATTATATGAGCCGATTACAAAAGGCTTTGTCTTAGCGAACAGCTATCCATGATCAGCGTGAATGATTAGTTATGAGTGATGCGTTATGAGTAGGGAACGCTGTCCTCAGCGTTCCGCATGGCAGCAGATAATTCCGGAACGCCGGGGACGGCGTTCCCTACGAAAATGTGAAGCGCATCATGCAATCGTAGGGAACGGATCAATCCGTTCCTCATAGGAATGCATAAATGCATTCCCTACAAAGGCGGGACGGTGTAGTCACCGTCCACTACGCGCCTCTTGTAAAGTGATGAGTGATGAGTTATAAGTAGGGAACGCTGTCCTCAGCGTTCCGCATGGCAGCGGATGATTCCGGAACGCCGGGGACGGCGTTCCCTACGAAAATGTGAAGCGCATCATGCAATCGTAGGGAACGGATTGATCCGTTCCTCATAGGAATGCATAAATGCATTCCCTACAAAGGCGGGACGGTGTGGTCACCATCCCCTACGCGCCTCTTGTAAAGTGATGAGTGAAGAGTTATGAGTTTAGAGTTGTTTTGTCAGGAAAAATTTTTGAAAATTTTTCTTGACAAAACAGGGGAGTGGTGGTATCATAATCGAGCGCGTGTAGGGACTTTCTGCGCGTGCACTGCGATGATGCAGGAGATTGCGCCTAAAAAGCGGTAACTTCTGCGGAGTATGTCCGGTCATCGGGCGGCTGAACTGCCTTGTTTTGCGCTGCGTATATCGCTGCGGCAAGGAAAGGGTCGGCCTTGCGTCGGCCATTTTTCTTGGCTCAGAGTGATACGCACGAATGCGTGGACATGGCTTTTGTAACACACAAAGCCGGCAGCTCACCGTACCCAGACACAACGAAAACTGAGTACGAATTTCAAGGAGGAAACTAACCATGGCAAATCAGGAAATGATCCGCATCCGGCTGAAGGCTTATGATCATCAGCTGATCGACTCCAGCGCGGCTAAGATCGTTGAGACTGCAAAGCGCAACGGCGCTGCTGTCTCCGGCCCCATCCCGCTGCCCACCAAGAAGGAGGTCGTGACCATCCTTCGCGCTGTTCACAAGTATAAGGACAGCCGTGAGCAGTTCGAGCGCAGAACCCACAAGAGACTGATCGATATCCTCAACCCCAACCAGAAGACTGTCGAGGCCCTCATGAGCCTGGATCTTCCCGCTGGTGTTGAGATAGAGATAAAGCTGTAATCCTTA
>JAZNTL010000124.1:0-25274 GCA_045591745.1 Lawsonibacter sp. | reverse complement strand
CCTTAAACAAATTGCAGAACCAGGATACCATAGGTGCATCATCAAAATAGCCGCAGGCGAAAACCACCGCAAGCAAAAGGCAGACGATAGCCCCTACCTCACGGCGAATAGGTTTGGGCTGGGGAACCTGCTTGCGTCGGGAGGGTACAGGTCCGGAGTTCTTTTTTACTGCGGCGGAGCGACTGCCCACTTTCGGAGCAGCTGCCGTGCGCTTACCGCCGTTTTTCTTTTGTGTTGAAGCCATATCTGTCTACTTCCCTTCCTCAGGAGGTTCAAATCATCGTCCAGCCCATCAGGCTCAAAATCAGCGCCAGCACACCCGCTGCCCAGCAATAATAGGCAAAGGCACCAAACTTGCCCTTAGCGGCCAAAAGGTTGACCAGCCGGATGGAAAAGTAACCTACTACACCGGCCACTGCCATACCCACAAGATATTTGGGCAGCAGACCCGAAACGAGACCACCCTCCATCTCCAGCACGTCCTTAACCTCCAGAATGGTGGCACCAAGCACGGCAGGCAGAGACATCAGAAAAGAGTAACGCACGGCAAATTTGCGGTCAAAGCCCATGGCCATTCCGGCGGAAATGGTACAGCCGGAGCGAGACAGGCCGGGAATGGTAGCAAGGCCCTGCGCCACACCCACCAACAACACGTCCTTCAGCGTAGCATTGCGCGCCGTCTTGCGGCCGCCCGCCATACGGTCGGACAGGAACAGGATACAGCCGGTGACCAGCAGAGCGCAGCTGACAAACACGGGACTTGCGCCCAGCGCCTCCACATAGTCCTTAATGAGCAGCACCGCGAACAGAGGCAGCGTGCCCACAATGACCAGCAGCACCATGCGCCGGGCCTCGGGAATCTCTCCCCCCTGCCGCTTGCGGGAGAACAGAGTTGCAACGGCCCGGAAAAACTCCGTCACCATTTCCACTACATCACGGAAATAATAAATGCATACGGCCAACAGAGTGGCAAAGTGGAGCAGCACGTTGAACAGGTTGTCCGGCTCTTCCATCCCGAAGAAATGCTGAAACAGGGTCAGATGTCCAGAACTGGAGATAGGCAAAAATTCCGCCACACCCTGCACAAACCCTAAAATCACAGACATCAAATAGGTCAAAATATGTACCTCCCGGCAATGATTATAAGAACACTGATACTATATTACCACAACATATGGAATAATTCCAGTTCTTTCTTACAATTTTTAAGAATTATGTAAACAGGTGGAATCACCTGTTTTTCTCCACCTGCCGTTGCTGTTCCTCCCTGCGCTGACGGATCATTTCATGCAGGCAGTCCAGTGCGTCGGACAGACCTCCGATCTGGTCAATAATACCCAGTTTTACCGCTTCTTCTCCATAGATCACGCTACCCACATCGGCGGCCAGCTCCCCGGTCTGGAGCATCAATTCCGTAAAGGTATCCCGCTTTACATTACTGTTGGCAGTTACGAATTGAATGATGCGCTCCTGTATCCGCTCAAAGTAATAAAAGGTTTGTGGTACACCGATGACCAGCCCGTTCATGCGCACCGGATGGATGGTCATGGCGGCGGAAGGTGCAATAAAGGACCGCTTTGCGGATACTGCCAGCGGCACACCGATGGAGTGTCCTCCTCCCAACACAAGGGAAACAGTGGGCTTGGACATACTGGAAATCAGCTCGGCAATGCCTAGTCCCGCCTCAATGTCACCACCCACGGTGTTGAGCAGCACCAGCAGTCCGTCCACCTCGTCGCTCTCCTCCACCATGGCAAGCAGCGGCATCACGTGCTCATACTTGGTGCTTTTGCTGTTTGACGGCAAAAGCTGATGCCCCTCGATCTGGCCCACGATAGTCAATACATGGATACTCCCCTTTTCATTGCGGATCAGCGTGGAACCAAAGTCCACGATGGGCTGGATGGTCTGCTCCTGAGACAGCATCCCCTGCTCCTGTTTATCCTTTTCCTTTTCGTCCATACAAATCACTCCCTGCGTTTTTTCTTAGGATACGCACGGGGAATGGATTTTAAACAAAAAACAGGAGCTGAAATCAGCTCCTGTTTTTTGAATTGTAATTACTCGGCGATCTTCTTCAGGCCATCCAGCAGAGACTCGGCAAAGGTCTCGCCGGCACCGGGATAGAACCAGCAGTTATCGGTAGAATAGCCGCCGTTCTTGAAGCCCAGTGCGGAAGGTACATAGCCAAAAGCCTTGGTAGGATAGTTTGCGCAGGTAAGCACGAAAGTGGTCTTGAACGGAGAGTTCTCCTTGATGAACTTACCGTTGGTGTCGAACATCTCATAGGGTGCAATGGCAAAGGCCACATCACCGATGGCCAGCGCACCCAGATGAACATCGCGGCTCTCAGGGCCTTCGCTGTGGCGGATGATGGCTGCTGCGTGGTACACGCTGTTGAAGCCCAGCTTCTTGGCTTCCGCCGTCCAGGTGGGACGGTCACCGGTGGCCTTGAAGTTTTCAGAGATGTACTTTGCATCGGCCAAACGGTTGTCCCAGGAGTGGTTGACCTTAGCGTTGACCACGTTCCAGTTCACCTTCACCTCACCGGTCTCCACAGGCACGTACTGATCCTCCACGGACACGGCTACACCTGCCATAGCCTTGCCGTGCTCCCAGTGGTCGGAATAGATGTTCTCCGCCTCGATGCGGCTGTAAGGGTTCACGTTGCCGGAGCCGCCGGTGAAGTAGGCAAACAGGCAGCCCAGCTGCTTTTCGGTCTCGTCACGCATGACACCTACGATGTCGGAACTGACCTCCAGGTTCTTGCCACCGTTGCCCATGCGGTGAGGATGGGTCTGGAAGTTGACCATGACGATATCCTTCTTGCCCTCACGCACAAACTTGACAAACTGCATCACGTTGTCTGCATCGGACTCGTGGCACTTGATAGGAGACTCGGCAAAATGACCGTAGTTGTCGCCGGCAGGAGTGCCATCCTCCAGGATGTAGCGGCGCACGAAGTTCATACCCTTGGTTTCTGCGGCGGCGGTGAACATTTTGGCCTCGCTGCGGTCAGCCAGAGCCTGCTTGGCAGCTTCTATCATCTGCGCTTCCAACAGATCCATGTAGCGGGCAATGCTGTCAAACTCCTTGTTGCCGGTGTCGGGGCTGTTGTGGTTGTGGCTGCCGGAAGCAAAAATGTGATTCTCAGGTATACCGGTGGCCTTGCTGATGGCGGGAGCAAGGCGGGTAGTCCAGCTGGTAGAAGCACTGGTCAGGTCCAGAGCATAGACCAGAGCAGTCTCGCCCTTTTCATCGGTAAAGGCCAGGCAAGTGGCAGCCAGAGGATTAAGTACGCTTTCAGACAGGCGCTTGGAGGAGTTGCCATAGCCACCCATAGGGACGGACTCCTTGGGGGAAATATCGGTGCGGCCATAGCCAACAAGCAGTTTTTTACTCATTAGACATTCTCCTTTTCACTTGGCGGCATAAATTTCTGCAACAATACTTTTTCAAGCCTATCGTACCATTTTTTCCCCGTCGCCGCAAGCACAATTTACCGTCAAATCACACAATATTTGGTATATTTTTAGTCATACCGTCTACATAACGCAAATTCGCTCTCAGACGCAAAAAACGGAGAGGACACGCCTGTCTTCTCCGTCTTTTTCTGATTCAAAATGCTTTGTCGTAGCGCATCAAGCCGTGGGAATTGCAGTACACATACAGCTTTCCGCCCCGCTGAGCGGGAAAGCGTACCGCCGCCTCCTGCTCCGGATAAAGTCGGTGCAGGGTGATGCGGTCACTTTTCACATATGCGGCAAAGGTAAGGTAATGCTCCTTGGTCATGGGGTGGTCAAAAGTGACGTAATAATCCGTATCCATCTCCTCCACAGTCACCTTTGGCAGGTCGTCCGTTGCAGGCTCGATGCGTTCCAACCGCCGTCCACAGCAGTGGATACTCGCTGCGCCGGTACTGAAGAGAATGTTTCCGCAGTCCGGGCACACATAGAATCTCACCCGGCTGATGTTGCCGTTGTCCGGTCGGTTGCGTGTGATCTCCCCTTCCATGAGCTGGCTCATGTCTGCACCCAGAACAACAGACAGTTCCGGCCACAAGTCAAGGTCAGGACATCCCAGACCGCACTCCCATTTGGACACGGTTTTGTTGCTGATCCCCAGCGCGTCTGCAACATTTTTCTGGGTCAGCCCCCGCTGCGTGCGCAGGGTACGGATCAGTTTTCCTACCTTTTCACAATCCATAGCTTTTCCTCCTTCGCTTGCAGGAACATTCTATCTCCTTTTCTTGCACCACACAATCCACGCATCGCAGAGCAGGAAAAACCGCGGCTTTCTGCCGCGGTTTTTAAAGTCAGTCAGCCTCGAACAGGGCCTTGATACCCCGGAAGGTCATATAGCAGTCCAGCTTGCTTACCGTTTCAAAAGGCGCGTGCATGGACAGCACGGGCACACCGGCGTCAAGAGTGTCAATATTTCGGTTGGCCATATAGCAGGCCACGGTGCCGCCACCGCCGGCATCCACCTTGCCCAGTTCCGCCATCTGCCAGACCACACCGGCCTTGTCCAGCACCCGGCGCACGTAGCCCACCACCTCGGCGGATGCGTCAGAGGCCCCGGACTTACCGCGGGCGCCGGTGTACTTACACAGGCCCATGCCGTAGTTGACCAACGCGCTGTTGCGTTTCTCATAGACCTCGGCAAAGTTGGGGTCATAGGCCGCCGTCACGTCGGCAGACAGGCAGAAAGAACGCTCAAAGCACACGTCTACGCGCACACCCTGGCTCTCACACAGGTCGGACATAAAGGTATCAAAGGCGGAGGACTGCATACCACTCACGCCCTCGGAGCCAATTTCCTCCTTGTCCGCCAGCATGCACACGGCAGTGCGCTCGGGAGTACCCAGCTGCAGCAGGGCAGCAAGGCTAGCATAGGCGCACACGCGGTCATCGTGACCGTAAGCACCGATCAGAGATCGGTCAAACCCGATGTCGCTGGCATTGAACGCAGGCACAGCAGACAACTCGGCAGAGATAAAGTCCTCCTCCACCATGCCATATTTACGGTTAAGCAGTTCAAGAACGGTGATTTTCACTCGGTCGGAGTCCTCGTCATCAGCCAGAGGACGGCTGCCCACCAGAATGTTCAGGTTTTCTCCGGGGAAAGCCTCCGCCAAGGGTTTTTTCCCGTGCTCCATACCCAAGTGGGGCAGCAGGTCGTCAATGGTAAACAGGGGGTCGCCCTGACCACCACCCACGCTGACGCGCAGGGTGCGGCCATCCTTAAGCACCACCACACCGTGCAGCTCCAGCGGAATGGTCATCCACTGATATTTGCGAATGCCGCCGTAATAGTGGGTTTTGAGGAAGGCCAGCTCCTCGGACTCATACAATGGATTCTGCTTCAGATCAAGACGAGGAGAGTCAATGTGCGCCGCGGCAATATTCACACCATGCTCCAGCCCCTTGCGCCCCATCACAGCCAGCATGACCGCCTTACCCCGGTTGATCCGATACACCTTGTCACCGGGCTTGAGCGCCATGCCCCGCTGATAGGCCCGGAAGCCCGCCGCCTCGGCCAGCGCCACGGTACGGTCCACGCACTCCCGCTCGGTCTTACCTGCGTCCAGATACTGCTTATACCCCTCGCAGTAGGCATCCATAGCCTCAAGATCGCCCTCGCGCAGACGGTCATAGCCGTTGGTTTTTTTGTACTGCAGGGCCTTGCGCAGCTGCTTGCCCCGGGTGAGTTCCTTATTGTCTGCCATAGTATTGTCCTCCTTACAGATGCATGATCTGCTCAAAAAGTGTTCTGGACTGTCGGGCGAATTCCTCCGCCCCGGCACAGTCGTTCATCAGGATATGTTCACAGTTTGCCCGGAAATAGTCCTCCTGTTTCTGTGCAGACACACGGGCACGGGCATATTCCTCCGAGATTCCCTCCCGCAGGCAGATGCGGCGCACACGCTCCTCTACCGGGGCCAGTACAGCAACCGTGGTATCACACCGCTCAGCAAGGCCGCTTTCGATCAGCGTGATTCCGTCCACCGCAGCACAGCTTCTGCCCTGTTGCCGGGCCTGCTCCAGCTGTCCTTCCACCGCCCGACCGATATAGGGCCAGACGATATCATTGAGCCGTTCCAGCGCCGCCGGGTCACGGAACACCACACCACCCAATTTCTTTCGGTCAAATCGTCCCAACTCATCCTTCAGCGGCCCGAAAGCCCTCTCAAGTTCATCCTGTAAAGTTGTATCACTTTGCAGGATTTCGTGGTAAACCGCGTCACAGTCTATGATTGCGCCCCCCAGCTTTTCCAGTTCCCGGAGGGCTGTGGTCTTGCCCGCCCCGGTGGGGCCGGTGATACCAATAATGGTCATAGTCACACCTCGATGATATGGAAGCCTGCCGCCTTGTTCAGCCGGTTGGCAATGGCAAGTCCGATGCCCGCCGTATCAGGGCACTGGGCCCAGATGGCTGTCACATCCGTGTGGTCAAAGGCGCGCAGAGTGTCAAAAATGCGCCGTGCCTGCTCCTGCTTATCCTGTGCGCATCCCACCCTCGTTACATGTCCGGCGGCGGCCTGCACAGAGAATCGGGACAAATACTCATCAAAGCAGATGATGCCGTCCTGCTCTAGCGCATGTTCCGCTATGTAAGCGGCGCTTTCTTCCGGGTCGCCCGCGACCACAGTAACAGGGGCTTTGGGCGCATAGTGCCGATAGGCCATGCCGGGGGCTCTTGGCTTCTCCCCCGCTTTCATTTGACGGGTGACGGCAGCATCAACCGCTACCTCTCCGAGCACCTCTTGCAGCTGCTCCAGCGTCACACCGCCGGGCCGCAGCAGTCGGGGCGGAGTACAGGTCAGGTCGATGATCGTTGACTCCACACCTACCCCACAGGCGCCGCCGTCCACAATAGCATGGATCTTGCCGTCCATGTCCTCCAGCATGTGCTGTGCGGTGGTGGGACTGGGCCGGCCCGAAATGTTGCCCGAAGGGGCAGCTACCGGCACACCCGCCAATGCAATGATCTGCCGGCAAAGGTCGTGGCCCGGGCAGCGCATCCCTACAGTATCCAGTCCGGCTGTCACCACATCGGGCACATTGTCGCGCCGTGGCAGAACCATGGTCAGTGGTCCGGGCCAGAATACCTGTGCCAGCGCATAGGCACTTTCGGGAATATCCCGGCAGTAGCGCTCCAGCCAGCCGGCCTCAGGGATGTGCAGGATCAAAGGGTTATCCTGCGGGCGGCCCTTGGCGGTGAAAATATCCGCTACCGCTCTGGGGTCAAGACCATTGGCACCAAGACCGTACACGGTTTCGGTGGGAATACCCACAAGGCCGCCCTCCTTCAGGATGGCGGCGGCAAGCTCTATTTCATTTTGCGTCAGATACTTCGTTTTCACGCACAAAACCCCGGTTTCTTCGTTATGCGTAGGCGTTGATCTTCATGCCGCCCAGTTCAATGACAGTATCCTTGGGAAACCCCACCTGCTGAACATAGGTCTTTACCGCACCCTGCGCGATCTTGGGATTCATCTTTTCGTCCTCCAGCTCCATGTCGATGCGGCCGTCCAGACCGCCGCAGACATAACCGCCCTCGTCCATGATCTCGTTGAGTCCGGCCACCACGTCGGCCAGTTCCATACCCTCGGGCAGAGCCGTATAATGCACATACAGATCCATTTTTATTTACTCCTGTTCTTTCAATCGTTGGGCCTGATCCGCGGTGGTCAGTGCGCTGATCACCCCGTCCAAATCACCGTTCATGATGTTTTCAATTTGATACAAAGTCAGGCCGATGCGGTGATCGGTGACCCGTCCTTGCGGGAAGTTATAGGTGCGAATGCGCTCGTTGCGCATACCACTGCCCACCTGACTGCGCCGCTGGGCGGTCAGCTCACCGCTGAGGCGCTCCTGCTCCTGCTCATAGAGCCGTGAAGCGAGAATACGCATGGCCTTGTCTCGGTTCTGAAACTGGCTGCGTTCCTGCTGGCACTCCACCACCATACCCGTGGGCTTATGGATGAGCCGCACTGCGGAAGATGTCTTATTCACGTGCTGTCCGCCCGCACCGGAGGAACGGAACACCTGCATCTCAATATCAGCGGGGTCTATCTTTACATCTACGGTTTCCATCTCGGGCAGTACCGCCACGGTAACAGTAGAGGTATGAACTCGTCCACCCGACTCCGTTTCCGGCACGCGCTGCACCCGATGCACACCGCTTTCAAACTTCAGTTTTGAGTAGGCGCCCTGCCCCTCAATTGTAAAAGATATTTCCTTTATACCGCCTAGTTCCGTTTCACTCAGGCTGTTGATCTCCGTCTTCCAGCGGCAGCTTTCGGCATACATCGAGTACATGCGGTACAGGGAGTGGGCAAACAGCGCCGCTTCTTCCCCGCCTACGCCGGCCCTGATCTCCACAATGACGTTTTTATCGTCATTGGGGTCACGAGGCAGCAGCAAAATACGAAGTTCCTGCTCCAGCCGCTCCATGTCTTGCTTTGCCTGCTGCAGTTCCTCCTGTGCAAGTTCCTTCATCTCCGGGTCGCTGAGCAACGCCAGCGCGTCCTCCTTGGCCTGCCGCGCGGTGCAGTAGGTCCGATAGGCCTCTACAACAGGGGCAAGCTGAGTCTGCTCCTGATTGAGCCGGGCTACCAGCGCAGGATCTTCATAGGTCTCGGAAGCTGCCAGCCGGGCCTCTATTTGACTGTATTTTGCCTCTACGGCATTCAGTTTGTCCAGCATAGCCGCCCTCCTTCCCCTTATCGGTCAAAGAAATAGGATTTTATCAGCGCCAGTGGCTCGCGAATATACATCCACAGCCGGGAGGGTGCGTGGGAACTAGGTGCGGCCAAGGTGGAAAGGTGATCTCCTGCCCCGGTCACCCGGTCCCATAGCATCCGCCCACGGGTCAGATGAAAGCCGTTGGACACCATAAGCACACCCTGCTTCATGTCAATGCCACGCTCTCCCATAAGCTGTGCACTGTAGGTGATGTTCTGAACGGTGTTGTGGGATTTGTCCTCCATATAAATGCGCTCAGAGTCTATGCCCTCCTGCACCAGATAATCCCGCATACAGGCCGCTTCGCTGATATGCTCGTCCGGGCCCTGCCCGCCGCTGACAATGACAGTCACGTCCGGATGTTCCTCCAGATAGGCCAGTGCCTCGTCCAGCCGGTCCTGCAGGAGGATGGACGGTCCCCACGGGTGCACCTGACAGCCTAAAATCAGCATGGTGGACGGTTCGCCTTTGATGTGGTCATAGCTGCCGTACAGCACCGCGCCAAGCAACGCGCAAAAAGTCATGATCCCAGCCAGCGCAAGCGCCAACAGACCCTTGACCCACTTTTTCTTCCAAAGAGTACTCATCCCCGGGCCTCCTCCAGCTCGGCGGACAGCCTCTCCCATGTGCCGTACAGCTTCAGGATCTCCTCCTCCAGCGCCTCGCGCTGTTCATAGAGCTCCTGCAGCTTCAGATAGTCGGCGGAGGCTTCTTGAATCTGCTCGGTAAGCTCGAACATCTGCTCCTCTGCCTTGGCCACCGCCCGCTCGGCGGCAGCCACTTCCTTTTCCAGATTCTTGGTTCCGCCGGGTCGCCTGGGCTTTTCCTTGCGTTCCTGCTTCGGTGCCGGAACAGGCTCAGCCAGCTGGCTTTTACGGGCCTTCGCCGCCAGATACTGCTGATAATTTCCCCGGAAATCTATCATTTTACCATCCTGCAGTTCCCAGATACGGGTGGCAAAACGGTCAATAAAGTAACGGTCGTGGGAAACAAAGAGCAAAACGCCCTCATATTCCTCCACCGCACCCTCGATCCACTCCCGGCTGGCAATGTCCAGATGGTTGGTTGGCTCGTCCAGAATGAGGAAATTGATCTTTTCATCCATGAGCATGCAAAGACGCAAGCGGCTGCGCTCACCACCGGACAGGACAGACACGGTTTTAAACACGTCCTCCCCACGGAAGTTGAAGGCCGCCAGACGGTTGCGTGCAGTCTGGGCCGTGCAGTCCTGATCGTAGATCATAGTGTCCACCAGCGTGCGCTCCGGATGGTCAAAGGCCACTACCTGCGGCAAGTATCCAACCTTTACAGTCGGCCCCATGCGCAGCTTTCCCTCGTCCGGCTGTTCCTCTCCGGTGATGAGCTTAATGAAGGTGGACTTGCCCGTGCCGTTGTCACCGATCAGACCGATGCGCTCACCGCCGATGATCTCCAGATCAAGGCCGCTGAACAGCACACGGTCACCGTAGCCTTTGGCAAGCCCTTTGGTGGTGAGCACCTCATCCCCGTGGAACTCCCGCTCTCCAAAGCCCATTTCCAGCTTGCGGCCCTTGGTGGGCTTGTCCACGGTACGCATGCGTTCAATGCGTTTTTCCATGGACTTGGCCCGTCGGAAGGTCTTGTCCATACCGGAATAGGCCCATACCCGCAGCTGCTCGGCCGCCTTTTCCAGCTGCTCGATCTTAGCCTGCTCCTTTTCATATTGCTTGAGTTTTTCTTCAAAGCGGCGCTCTTTTTCCACCGCGTAGAAGGTATAATTGCCCTCGTAAAATTCCGCTTTGCCGTCCTGAATTTCGATGACCCGGTTGACCACCCGGTCCAGAAAATATCTGTCATGGGAAATGGCCAACACAGTACCTTTAAATTTTTTCAGGTACTCCTCCAGCCATTCCACCGCGTGCAGGTCCAGATGGTTGGTAGGCTCGTCCAACAGGAGCACATCCGTGTCCTCCAGAATGAGCCGGGCAAGGTTCACTCTGGTCTTTTCGCCTCCGGACAGGTCATCAAACAGCTGCTCTCGCATGGACTGAGGAACGGTCAGACCGTTGCAAACCTTATTCTTTCGTGTGTCGGTATCATAGCCACCACCGGCCTCAAACGCGGCGGTAAGGGAGTCGTACCGGCGCAGGATATTGGGGTCGTCCCCCTCCCCCATCTGCATGGCAAGCTCGGACAGTTCCCGCTCCATGGCCTTGAGCCGTTCAAAGGCAGTGTCCAGCACATCCTCCACCGTATATCCGGCGGGATAGACCGGGATTTGGGAGATGAGGCCAAGGCGCTTACCCGGCGCGATCATCACCTCACCCTCGTCCCAATCCACCTCTCCGGTGAGGATACGAAACAAAGTGGTCTTGCCGCTTCCGTTCTTACCCAGCAGTCCAACCCGCTCACCGGTGTCGATCTGGAAGGTCAGTCCGTCCAGAATACGGCTGCCTACTTCATATTCTTTTACAAGGCCGCTGACTGAAATTTCGATCATAGTCCTGTCTCTCTCAGGCGGAATCTGCTCCGCCGCTGTTTAGTCTTCTGTGGTAATGCGCTTGAGATAGTCCACAAGTTCCTCCATGGCCATGCCCCGGGATGCCTTGACCAAAATGGTGCTGTCCGGCCTTACGTTCTCCTTGAGCACGGAGATGGCCGCACCCTTATCCGGGCAATGGAATACCATGGGCACACCCGCGCCACGCGCGGCGGCTGCCATATGCTCAGACAACTCACCCACCGCCACAAGACAGTGGATACCTGCCTTGCCCAGATACTCACCCACACCGGAGTGGAGGGCGGGCGCAAGGCTGCCTAGCTCGAACATATCGCCCAGCACCGCCATTTTAAACGCACTTTTGCTGTCACCCAGCACACCGATGGCAGCCCGCATGGACTGGGGGTTGGCATTATAGGCGTCGTTGAGGATGGTGATGCTCCGCCCCCGGCGCAGCACGTTCATGCGCATTTTGGTAGGCTCAAACTGCAAGATACCATCTACGATCTGTTCCTGACTCAGGCCGAAGCGGGCACCTACGGCAGCGGCGGTCATGGCGGGGTAGATCATGTGCTGACCCAGCGCGGGTATCTCCATTTCATACTCTCCTTGCGGAGTGGCGGCGGTGCAGCGGATGCTGCTTTGGCCGGAGGAAATGTCTTTTGCCCGGTATTGAACCTGTTCCCCGCTGCCGTAGAATACGGTTTCAAAGGGCAGCGTGTCCTTCAGGCCGGAAAGCAGCTCGTCATCCCCGTTAAGGATGGCTGTACCACCCTTTTTCAGGTGATTGAACATCTCACATTTGGCCTTGAGGATGTTCTCACGGCTGCCAAGATTTTCAATATGCGCATCACCAATATTGGTAATGACGGCCACATCGGGGTGGGCAATGGCGCTGAGGTAATCAATTTCCCCCGCCTGACTCATACCCATTTCGATAACGGCAATTTCGTGACTGCTGTTCAGGCGCAGCAGGGTCAGAGGCATGCCCTCCCGGCTGTTCATATTCCCTTCGGTCTTGAGCACCTTGTATTTCATACCAAGAACCGCGGCCACCATATCCTTGGTGGTGGTCTTTCCTACGCTTCCGGTAATACCAATGAGCGGAACAGGGAATTTGCTGCGGTAATATGCAGCCAGATCGCGCAGAGCACGCAGGGGGCTGGCCACCTTGATATAGAACTTATCGGGCAGATAGCTTTCCCGCTCCCGGGCAGTAAAACAGCCCGCGGCGCCGGCCTCCAGTGCGGCATTGATATAGGCGTGACCGTCAAACCGCTCCCCTACCAACGGAACAAATAAGGCGTCGGGACGGGCCTTGCGGCTGTCCGTCATCACGCTGTCCACCGTAACAGACAGGTCGTTGAACGAGCCCAGCAAAGTGCCGTTCACTGCGGTCAGCATCTCGCCCAAAGTCAAGCGTTCCATGCTCATTCTCCTTTTTTTCGGGCTTCCAATAAAGCACAGATGCAATCTCACTGCTCCGGTTATACAAACCTCACAATGGTATCGCACTGCATATTAATAATTTATACACTATCAGAGTATTTTAGCACGTTTCTTTCAAATACACAATGCCGAGCCGCGCTTTTTACCCCATTTTTCCATGCACTGTGCAGCGGCTCGGGTCGGTCGGCGCACCTTTTCTCCCGGAGAACATAGAATAGTGCGGAAGCAATATCTGGTTCCAATTCCATATCAGGAGGTATGTTCCATGCCTGAAAAGGTCACGCCCGGCCCGGTTGCCGACGACGTCAGCATCCGTGAAGCCGTGTGCATACACACCAAGAAGATCTTTGATTCCTGCCGTGATAAGGACTGCATTGAGGATCTGAGAGTTTACCTGACCAGAGCGTCCCAAGAGGCTCTGGAGCACGCCCTGTCCGTCAAGGCGGGCACCGCCCAGCTGCTTTGTGCCGCCATCGACGTGGAGAGCGTGGGCTTCAACCGCGGGTTCTATACCGTTGATGTGCGCTACTTCTACCGCATCACCGCCAGTGCCTGTGTTGGCGCGGCCCGGCCCGTGGAGCTGTGCGGTCTGGCCGTGTTTGACAAGCGGGTCATCCTGTTCGGCAGCGAGGGCAGCGCCAAGGTGTTCTCCTCCGACAACGGCCCCATCGACTGCCAGTGTCCCTGCACCAACATGCCCACTGCCGTGGTAGAGGCAGTAGATCCCATCATCCTCAACATGAAGTTGGTGGATGTGTGCCAGTGCAGCCCCTGCCAGTGCGAGATCGCCGACATCCCCGCCGGGATCTGCGGTGTCTTTGGCGGTGAGCTTGTCTTCGGTGGTGACACCCGCCGGCTGTTCGTCTCTCTGGGCCAGTTCTCCATCATCCGTCTGGAGCGGGATACCCAGCTGCTTATTCCCGCCTATGACTATTGCATGCCCGACAAGGAGTGCACCTGCTCCGGCAACGACGACGATCCCTGCGAGATCTTCCGCCATGTGAAGTTCCCCGTGGATGAGTTTTTCCCTCCAAACACCACCTGTCCCTGTCCGGACAGCTACCGTGACTTCCGGAGCTGCTGCAGCTAACCAATATACCATTCCTCCCTGTTCCGCCTGTGCAACTTGCGCAGGCGGTTTTTTAATGCAAAACACTTGTCCTTTCTCACTTTTCCGCTTATAATAGGGACAGCAACACATAGGAGGGGTTTTTATGACCCGGATGGGCTACATTCAAAGCGATCTGGACCTGAAGCTGCTGGTCCTGTATATCATGGACCGGGCGGCCGCCCCCATCACGTTTAATCAACTGCTGGAGCTGGCTTTCTGCGACGCGGGAGTGGACTACTTCTCCCTTACGCAGGCTCTGAACCACCTGGTAGAAACCGAACACCTCACACTGGAGGGTGAGCGCTATGCCATCACAGAAAAGGGTCGACGCAACTGCCAGATCTGTGCGGAAACACTCCCCTTCTCCGTGCGCCGCCGCTGTGAAGAAAACCTGATCACCGTCAATGAGCAGCTGCGCCGGGAAGCACAGATCCGCGGCGAGCTTTTGCCCCGAGAGGACGGCACCTTTACGGTGCGACTTGCGCTGGACGACGATGCGGGCAACCTGTTTGCGCTGGAGTTGCTCACCCCCGACCAAGACCATGGCAAGGCACTCATTGACCGGTTCAAAACCGCCCCGGAACAAATGTATAATACACTGGTCAGCACCTTGCTGGCAGACAACTGACAGCAACAAACAGGCCCCTTCCCGTTGGGAAGGGGCCTGTTTTATCTTTACATCAGCGGTGCAAACAACCGTAGCACACTGCGGTGCAGCTGGGCCAGCAAGTTCAGGTTGCGCCGACGGTTCTGGCGCATACCGATCTTCTCGCTCTTTTTCTGGGTCTGGAGAAAATCCTCCTTGATGTCCTGTATACAATCTGTCTTGCACATCCAGACACCGTTTTCAAAGTGGAGGAACAGGCTGCGGAAATCCATATTAACGGTTCCCACCGTGGCAAACTGGTCGTCCACCACGAAGTTCTTTGCATGGATGAAGCCGGGGGTGTATTCGTAAATCTTCACACCCGCCTCCAGCAAAGGCTGGTAGTGGGCGCGGGTAACCTGAAACACAGACTTTTTGTCCGGGATGTGGGGAGTGATGATGCGCACATCCACCCCGGACTTGGCCGCGTTGCACAGGGCTGTATTGGTTGCAGTGTCTAAAATCAGGTAGGGTGTAGTGATATAGATATACTTCTCCGCCTTGCTGATCATGTTCAGGTAAACGGTCTGTGCCACCGCCTCGTCATCCAGAGGACTTTCGGTATAGGGCAGCACGTAGCCCGACGCACCCTGCACCGGAACTTTAGCGGGACGGAACTTGTCATAATCCTCCTGCTGCTGTTGGGCATAGTCCCACAGGGACAGGAACATGACCGCCATGCTCCATGCCGCGTCTCCTTCCACCAACAGCCCGCTGTCCTTCTAGTGGCCGTAGCGCTCCCGCTCGTTGATATACTCATCGGCCAGATTGATACCGCCGGTAAAGGCAACCCGCCCGTCGATAGCGCAGATCTTACGGTGGTCACGGTTGTTGAGCAGCAGGGACATCACGGGTACAAAGCGGTTAAAGGCACAGCAGCGGATTCCCTGCTCCTCCAGTTGCTGCTGGTAGTCCTTGGACAGGGTGAACATACAGCCCATATCGTCATACATGACCCGCACGTCCACACCCTGCTTTGCCTTTTCCTTCAGGATGTCCAGAATGCTGTTCCACATTTTCCCTTCCTGGATAATGAAATACTCCAGGAAGATATACCGCTGTGCTTTTTTCAGCTCGGTAAGCATGCGCGCATAGCAGTCTTCGCCGATGGAAAAATACTCCGTGCGGCTACATTCATAGACCGGACAGTGGGCTCTGCGCTCCAGATAACGGGCCTGTATGGCCGCATCCTCCCCTACTTTGACCAGCGTATCCGCCTTATAATCGCCTTTCAGGGCATCCACCATTTTTTGATCGATGCTCTGCACCGCTTTGCGCAGCCACCGTGGATTCCGGCTCCCGCCGAAAATCAGATAAATTATGCCGCCAAACACGGGAAACGGCAAGATCAGCACCAGCCATACAATTTTATATGCAGGGTCACTTCGGCTGCTCACAATGCCAAGTGCGGCCAGAAAGCTGATGAGAATGCATATCCAGTAGAACTGGGTAAAGCTCTCGGAGAACTTGACCACCATCAGCACCAGCACAGCGATCTGCGTCAGCAGGGCCACCGCTACGATCACCGAGCGGTGAAACAGAAAATAGAGTAGCTTCTTCATAAAAACTTCCTCAAGCCGGACGGTTATTTTACAACGACTCGATCCGGGCCCAACAGTTCCTTCATCTCATTGACCAGCGCCGGATGCACCACACAAGTTGTACCAAGGCGCTTTTTTGTGTCCTCAAAATAGAGCACCGCCTGGCTGTTCCCCGGGAACATGGACAGCACCAACTCCACCTTTCGCATACGCGGGTCCTCCCGACAGGGGATCTTCAGGTAGAGCCGCTGACTCTGACCATCCTGCGTTTTTTCCTCCTCCAGATCCCCAATGGGCCGCAGGGTGTCACACAGGATCTGAGGCTCTTTTTCGTCCCGGACGGAGATCTTTCCCGTAACGATAACCGGGCTATTCTCCCGGATATAGTTTCCGCTCTCCCCCAAGGTGCGGGAGAAAACCAGAAGCTCCATGGCTCCGGTATCGTCCTCCAGCGTCACGTAAGCCATAAGGGTATTGTTGCGGGTGGTTTTGGTCTTATATCGGGAGATAATACCTGCCACAGTCACGCGTTGCTCATCTGCATAGCGGGTAGGGCCACCCTCCTGGGCAAAGTCAGCTATGATGGAGCCAACAGAAACCGCACCACGGCGGCGGACGGCCTCACGGTAGGCATCCATGGGGTGACCACTCAGGTACAGGCCGGTGGTCTCCTTCTCCATGTTCATCAGCTCCTGCGCCGTAAATTCTGGCAGGTCGGGCAAAGACAGCGCTGTGGCGGCGGGCGCATCCTCTTCCAACGTCATGCCGAACAGGTCCAGCTGACCCTCTACGTTGCGCTTGCGGCTGGCTGCAATGCCGTCCAGCACCTGACCAAAAACGGCCAGCAGCTGGGACCGGCGGCAGCCCATACTGTCAAAAGCCCCGCATTTGATCAGGTTTTCCACCACTCTGCGGTTCAGGTCGTGGTCATGCATACGCTCGCAGAAGTCGGTAAAGTCTGTGAAGTTTCCGCCCTTTACACGCTCTTCCAGCAAGGCATCCACAACACCTCGTCCCACTCCCTTGACCGCAGCCAGACCAAAGCGGATATTCTCGCCGGAAACGGTAAAGGTGGTACCCGATTCATTCACATCAGGGGGCAGCAGCGCAATACCGTTGTCCTTGCACTCACCGATATACTCGGCCACCTTGTCCTGAGAGTCCAACACAGAGGTGAGCAGAGCAGCCATATACTCCCGGGTGTGGTGGCACTTGAACCACGCAGTCTGATAGGCCACCACCGCGTAGGACACCGCATGGGCCTTGTTGAATGCGTAGCTGGCAAAGTCGTAGATCTCATCGTAGATAGACTGGGCCACGCTCTCCGGGATTCCGTGGGCCACACAGCCGGAGATATTGCGGGCCGGGTCGCCGTGCAGGAAGGCCCCGCGCTCGCGCTCAATGTCCTTTACCTTCTTCTTGGACATGGCTCGACGCACCATATCAGCCTGTCCCAGAGAGTAGCCGGCCAAGCGGCGGAAGATCTCAATGACCTGCTCCTGATAGACGATACAGCCGTAGGTAACGGACAGGATGGGCTCCAGCAACGGGTGCTTGTAGGAGATCAGCTTGGGGTCCTGAGCGCAGGCAATAAACCGGGGAATGGAATCCATGGGACCGGGCCGGTACAGGGCGATGATAGCGGTGATGTCCTCAATACTCTTGGGCTTCAGGCCCACGCACACACCGGTCATACCCGCCGATTCCATCTGGAACACACCGCTGGTGCGGCCTTCGCACAGCATTTTATAGACCTTCGAATCGTTGTCCGGGATCTGGTCCAGCCGGAAATCGGGCTGCTTTTGGCGCACCATCTCCACCGCGTCGTCCAGAATGGTCAGGTTGCGCAGACCCAGAAAGTCCATTTTCAGCAGGCCCAGCTCTTCCAGCGTGACCATGGTGTACTGGGTGACCGCAAGGTCGTCATTGGTGGCAAGAGGGACGTATTCATACACCGGCTTTTTGGTGATGACCACGCCGGCGGCATGGGTGGAGGAGTTGCGGGGCATGCCCTCCAGCTTGCGGGCGGTGTCCACCAGCTTTTTGACCACCTCGCTGCCCTCGTACAGATCAGCAAAGGGCTTGGACAACTGCAGCGCCTTGTCCAGTGTCATATCCAGTGAGAAGGGCACCTGCTTGGCGATGTTGTCCACCTCGGCATAGGGCAGGTTGAGCACACGGCCCACGTCCCGGATGGCAGCCTTGGCCTTCATGGTACCGAAGGTGACGATCTGGGCCACATGGTCCTCCCCATATTTCCGGGAGACGTAATCGATCACATCCTGCCGACGGCGGATGCAGAAGTCAATATCAATATCGGGCATGGTGACACGCTCAGGGTTAAGGAAACGCTCAAAGTACAGGCTGTATTTCAGCGGATCGATGTCGGTGATATTCAGGCAGTAGGACACCATGGACCCTGCGGCGGAGCCGCGGCCGGGTCCTACAGGGATGCCATTGCGTTTGGCATAGCCGATGAAGTCGGACACGATCAGGAAGTAGTCCACAAAGCCCATCTGCTCGATGACGCCCATCTCGTATTCCAGCTGCTTGAGATTTTCCTGTGTCCCGTTGGGATAACGCCACTCAAACCCTTTGCGGCACAGATGGTGGAAGTAGGCGGTGGCATCCTCCCAGCCCTCGGGCAGCTTGAACTCAGGCAGATGGTAATGGCCAAATTCGAACTCCATATTGCAAAGCTCGGCGATCTTTGCCGTGTTTTCAATGGCTTCGGGATACTGGGGAAACAGGGCGAGCATCTCCTGCTCGCTCTTGACGTAAAACTCCTGCGTCTCAAACTTCATGCGGCCGGGGTCGTCCAGCGTCTTGCCCATCTGGATACACATGAGAATGTCCTGAGTCTCAGCATCTTCCCGGGTCAGATAGTGAGCGTCGTTGGTGGCGATGAGAGGGATACCCGTCTCCTCATGCAGGCGGATGATGCCCGCATTCACCTGCCGCTGGGCAGGGATATTGTGGTCCTGCAGTTCCAGATAGTAGCCGTCCTCGCCGAACAGCTCCCGCATCTCCAGCGCGTGGGCCTTCGCCCCCTCATAGTCCCCGTTCTGCAGCCGCCGGGGGATCTCGCCGCCCAGACAGGCAGAGCAGGCGATCAGGCCGGAGCAATGCTCCCGCAGCAGGTCAATATCAATACGTGGCTTAATATAAAAGCCCTCGGTAAAGGCACAGGACACCATATAGGACAGATTGCGGTAGCCCTCTTCGTTACGGCACAGCAGCACCAGATGACGGGCCTCCGAGTCCAGCTCATGCACCTTATCAAAGCGGGTACGGGGGGCAACATAGACCTCGCAGCCAATGATGGGCTTGATACCCGCCGATTTGCAGGCCCGGTAAAAGTCGATCACGCCGTACATCACGCCGTGGTCGGTGATGGCCACGGCGGTCTGCCCCAGCTCCTTGACCCGATCCACCAGCTTGTTGATGCGGCAGGCGCCGTCCAGCAGGGAGTATTCCGTATGCAGATGTAAGTGGACAAAGGACATTGCCCTCACCTGTCTTTCTCTTATTTCTTACCGTTCCAGAACATCAGAATGTAGTAAGCCGCCCAGATGGCAAAAATGACCGCGAATACAACGGAGAAGTTCTGCCACAGGTGGGCCATCAGCTCCGGAGCATCGGCGTAGCGCTCCGGGTGGAGCAATCGGGGCAGCAGCGTGCCGCCCACGGTAACACCAACGGACACACCAAGGGCATTCTTGGCCGCGCGGATCAAAAGTGCGATCATACCTTGTCCTCCTCTTTTTTCTCTGCGCGTACCCACACCAGCACCAGCTGCGCGGCGAAGATCAGCACATAGAACACAGCCAGCATCCCCAGCGCGCCCGAGAAGCAATACCAATAATTCTCAAACACATAGGCCCGTACATCGGGCAAAAACAGCAGCATGACCGCCTCGTACACAAATACCCACGGCAGGGTATGCAGTATGATCTTCCAGGTTTCCTTCAGGGCAGTTTTCATTTGGTTTCCTCCTTTGCAGCTTCCGTCAGCGTATCTCCTGTCAGGCGGTAGATCGTCCACTCGTCCATAGGGACGGCCTGCATCCGCTTGGTATAAAAGTTGATGGAAGGTGTGTTCCAGTCAAGGCACGCCCACTCCAGCCGTCCGCATCCCCGCTCCACGGCAATGACGGCCAGCTGCTTCAAAAGCCCCTTGCCGTAGCCCCTGCCCCGGTACTCCGGTAACACGAACAGGTCCTCAAGATAGATGCCCGCCCGACCAAGGAAGGTGGAAAAGTTGTGGAAAAACAGAGCAAAACCCACTTCCCGGCCCTGTTCCAGCGCAAAAAGCACCTCAGCCTTCTTCTTTTCAAAGATCCATTCCCGCAGCAGTTCGGGGGTGGCCACCACTTCATCCAACATATGCTCATAGTCTGCCAGTGCACGGATAAACGTCAGGATGACCTCCTCGTCTCCGGGGACGGCCATGCGGAAGGACAGCTTACTCATTTTTCTACTCCTTTGAAGTGAAAATAAAGCATCTGGCACAGGCGGGTAAGGACATATCCCACCGCCGCACCGGCAAAATTCAGAATAGAGTCATCCACATCGGCCACTCCTACCCCGGTGCGCCACTGGATATATTCCACCCCCACGGCAAACAGGACCAGCAGGGGTATGGTCAGCCAGAACCGCCGCAGAGGCCGGAACATAATGGGCAGCAGCACTCCAAGGGGGATGAGTATGACCACGTTGCCCAGCAGATTCCACAGGCTGGACAGGCTGCCTGTGCGACGGTAGTGGATGAAAAAGCGACTGATGGTATAAAAGGGCTCCAGATTGACTGCGCTGCCCCATGCCCGGTCCACATGGAACAGGCCACCAAAGAAGAGCAACACGGACAGAATGGCCAGATAGTAGCCCAGCAGCACCCACATCGCCCGACGGCGGTAGGCCACGCGCCCGGCTTTGCTCATGCTTCGGGTACGCAGCAGCACTCCGATCCCCGCCACAATCACGCACAGCACCGGGATGATCAGCTGGTGGTTGGTAGACAGATCATCTCCCGCCAAAAGCCAGAACAGATTCAGGCCCAGTGCGACGACATAACACAAAAAAGCCATTATTCTCCTTTTTCCTGTCGCCCCAGCTCCACCAGCTTGCGCAGGCGGTGGTTCAGGGCGGACTTTGTGATGGGCGGATCACACCGCTGGGCTAACTGGACCAGTGTGTCCTCCGGGTGGGCCAGGCGCAGACGGGCCGCTTCCCGCAGCTTGTCCGGCAACATGTCCAGTCCGCCGGACTGTTCCAGTGTGCGGATGGCTTCCAGCTGGCTCTGAGCGGCCTCCACCGCTTTGTCCAGATTGGCCGCATCACAGTTCACTCGGCGGTTGACACTGCCCCGCAGCGTCTTTTCCACCTTGGCATTCATAATGTCCATGGCGGCAATGGGCGCGCCGATGCCGGTAAGAAAATCCTCAATATCTTCACTGCGCTTGAAATAGGCGATGTAATTGGCCTTTCGGGTGGCCTGCTTGGGGTTGAAACCACACTCCTGCATCAGCGCCAGCGCCTCCCGGCTGACGTTGTAATGGGAGGTAGCAAGCTCCAGATGATAACTCTTTTCCGGGTCCGTCACCGAGCCGCCGGCCAGAAACGCTCCCCGCAGAAAGGCAAGGCGGCAGCAGTTCTCCTCCAACACGGCAAAGTTGATGTGATGGGCCACCGCTCCCTCCATACCATATACCTCGCGAATGGCGGCCAGTTTTTCCGGCGCTGTGACGGCATAGGTACGCTTACCCGCACTGCCCGGCTGGGGCAGTCGGTCAAAGTCCAGCTTGAACGCTTTTTTAAACAGTTGGGGAAGCCGCGCGCACAGAGAATCATTCTCCGTTACGATGCGTATTTCACCAGGGGTAAACAGGTTGCAGAACAGAAGCACACCGTAGGCCTCCGCCTGTGCGCAGCATTTGCGGCTGAGGGCGGCACGGCACAATTCACTTTTTGCCCGGGCTGCAAATGACATCATGCATTCACCTCATTTTTCTTTAACATCCGACCTCTTATCCAAAACCTTTCGGCTGTACAGGTCCATCACCGCCCGGCCCAGATACTCATCCGAATGGCGGGCCAGATCTCCGGTATGGCTGGCCATGGGCGCTTCCACCAGTTCCAGGCCCATTTGCTCAAACCGCTCCCGGTCGATGACCAGCGGCACGGCATCCTCCTTGCGGTAGCGCTCCAAAAGCCCCTCCCGCACCGGGTCGCTGTTGGCAAGGCACACGTCCACCATGCCCGGCGCACCGTGCTTCAGCAGGGCGGCTACGTGGTCGGCGGCGGTGTACCCCTCCGTCTCCCCCTCCTGTGTCATGATGTTGCAGATATACAGCTTCAGGGCGGTGGCACTGCACAGCGTCTCCACCACACCGTCCACAAGCAGATTGGGAATAATGCTGGTATACAGGCTGCCCGGTCCCAAAACAATCAAATCTGCCTGTTGGATCGCCTCCAGCGCGGCATCCAATGCTTTGGGGCGGGCAGGGATCAGGTTGACGTGGGCAATGCGGCAATCCTGCTCTTTTTTAAACGCAAAGATGCTGGATTCGCCCACTACCCGGCTTCCATTTTCAAATACAGCCTCCAGCTGTACATCCGCGCCCGTGACCGGCAGCACCCTGCCCGTGATGGCCAACACCTGACTCATCTGGGTCACAGCCTCCTCAAAAGAGCCGGTGATGCCGTTCAGAGCGGCCAGCAACAGGTTGCCAAAGGACTGGCCTGACAAAGACCCCTCCCGAAATCGGTAAGCCAGCAACCGCTCCATAATGGGCTCCACGTTGGCAAGGGCTTCCATACAGTGGCGAATATCACCGGGAGGTGGCATGCCGATCTCCCGGCGCAGCACACCGGAGCCGCCGCCGTCATCAGCCACAGTTACAATGGCGGTCAAATTCTTTGTATGCCGCTTTAAACCGCGCAGAAGGGTGGAAAGTCCGGTGCCGCCACCGATGGCAACGATCTTCGGTCCGTTTTCACGCTGATTTGCACAAGAGGTCATTCCCGTTTCCTCGTTTCAGTTCCGCGCCAGATCCCGGTGATTTTCAGTCACCGTGAATCCTCTGTGCGCAATAAATTGGGACAGCTCATGGGCGATAGCCACCGACCGGTGGTGGCCACCGGTGCAACCTACGGCGATGACAAGAGCAGTCTTTCCCTCCTCCACATAGAGTGGCAGAAGGTAATCCATCAACCCCTCCAGCCGTGTCAGGAATTCCTCAGCCTGACCATTCTGGAACACATAGTCTCGTACCCCGGCATCCAGTCCGGTTTGATGCCGCAGCTGGGACACATAGAAGGGATTGGGCAGAAATCGCACGTCAAACACCAGATCAGCCTCCCGGGGCAGGCCATGCTTGAAGCCGAAGGAGGTCACGTTGATCTGCATAGGCTCATCCCGCTGGCTGTCATGGGAAAACAGACGACGCAGTTCACCCTTAAGCTTGGCGGTGGGCATCTCTGAGGTGTCGATCACGTGGTCTGCCCGCTCACGCAGCGGGGTAAGCATACTGCGCTCCCGTGCAATGGCCTGTTCCAGAGAGTCACTCTCTTCGGCAAGAGGGTGGCTGCGCCGGGTCTCTTTATAGCGCTTGATGATCACATCGTCCCCGCAGTCCATAAACAGGATGCGATAGGGGCACTTCATTTCCTCCAGCCCGTCCAGCGCCTGAAACAGGCCGTCAAACATAACACCGGCACGCACATCGGTGACCAGCACCACACGCTCGTATTCCTCCGAGCCGGCCATACCCAGCTCGGCAAATTTAGTGATCAGGGGAACGGGCAGATTGTCCACACAAAAGTAGCCCATATCCTCCATAAACGTTGCGGCACGGCTCTTTCCCGCGCCGGACATTCCTGAAATAATGACAATTTCCATTTTGTTCATCCTTTGTGTGTACATGCTCAATGCAGCACTTTTACTTCCATCTCCAACGAAACACCGGTTTCATCCAGCACCCGCCGCTTCACCTGTTCCACCAGTTCCAATACGTCCGCACAGGTAGCGCCGCCCCGGTTGATGATAAAGCCCGCGTGCTTTTCCGACACCTGCGCCCCACCCACAGTCAGTCCTTTGAGTCCGCACTGTTCAATGAGCGCCCCGGCAAAGTGTCCCTCCGGGCGTTTGAATACGCTGCCCGCACTGGGGTACTCCAGCGGCTGCTTGGACTGGCGCTGCTGGGCCAGCTCCTCCATGCGCTTTGCGATGTCATCCCGATTGCCGGTCGCAAGCTCCATACGCGCACCCAAAACCATGTAACTGCCATCGGAAAAGACACTGTGTCGATAGCCAAAATCAAACTCATAAAGCGTTTCCGCTTTACCCGCCTTGGTCAGCACAGTCACTTCCCGCACCACCTGTGACATCTCGCCGCCGTAGGCGCCTGCCTTCATGGTGGCCGCACCGCCCAGCGTACCGGGGATACCGTGAGCAAACTCCAGACCGGTCAGTCCCTGCTCCCGGGCAAAGACGGCAAGGCGGGCAAGGGTGATACCGCTGTCGGCCTCAATATAATTTCCCTCCACCCGGCACTGGCGCAGGTTGGATGTTTTGATGATAAAGCGGTCTACTCCCTCGTCCGAAACCAGCAGATTGGAGCCGTTGCCCAGAAAAAGGGGTTCCACACCAAGCTGAGCGGCTGTACGCACCGCCAGCACCGCTTCCTCCCGATTGGCAGGCAACGCCATCAATGCCGCCGGACCGCCAATATGGAACGAGGTATGCCGTTCCAGCGGCTCATCCATGCGAAGTTCCAGCGACGGACACAGACTATGCAGTTGTTCCTTCAGACGCACAAAGTGTTCCATATTCTCTCCCCTTTTTGCCCGGTCAGCTCCACAGGGTATAAAGCCCCAAACTATATCAGAGTACATTATACCAAATCTACCATACAATTAGAATACCTTTCCTCAAAAAAAGACAGACGAAACCCGCAGAAAACGCAAAAAGCTCCGTGTCAGATGACACAGAGCTTTTAATGTTGCCTTATTCGATCACACAGCGCGGGTGACCTTACCGGAACGGAGGCATCTGGTGCAGACGTACACATGAGTGGGGGCACCATTCACGACCGCCTTGACGCGCTTCACGTTGGGCTTCCAGGGACGGTTGGAACGACGGTGGGAGTGGGACACCTGAATGCCGAAAACAACGCCCTTATCGCAGAATTCACACTTGGCCATTTCGCTTACCTCCTCGCTTCGAAGTACACTCAAATCATGGAGCATCGACAGATATAATAACAGATACTTTGTCAAATTGCAAGGTCTTTTTTGAA
>JAZNTL010000123.1:0-6482 GCA_045591745.1 Lawsonibacter sp. | reverse complement strand
CTCAGGTGCTCCACAACCGCTCGGTAGAGATGGCAAAGCGTTACAATGTCAATATGGAGGTCCTTTCCAGTCTCAGCGGAAAGCCCGGAACGAAAGTCAAGGAGGTTGTCAAAACCATGGAAAAAACTCATGTCAGCGGTGTCGCCAAGGATAAGAACGTAGCCCGTGTGGCTCTGGTCGGGCTGGAGGACCGTCCCGGTATCGCCTTTAAGATCTTCTCCATGCTGGCCAAGGAGAACGTGAATGTGGACATTATTCTGCAGTCCATCGGCCGCGACGAGTCCAAGGACATCAGCTTCACCGTCTCTCAGGACGATATGGAGCGGGCCAAGGAAGTTATGCTGGCCAATCAGGACGTGATCGGCTTCAAGAGCGTTGAGGCCAGCGATCAGGTGGCCAAGATCTCTATCGTGGGCGCGGGCATGGTCAACAATGCCGGCGTTGCCTGCAAGATGTTCGAGGCTCTGTACTCCGCCGGTATCAATATCCACATGATCTCCACCAGCGAGATCAAGGTGTCCGTGCTGGTGGATGAGCGGGACGCGGAGAATGCCGTTCAGGCCATCCACGACCGATTCTTCAACGAGTTCGGCACCAACTAAGCTTATTTGCGCAGGGGTGGGGTGTTGCTCCACCCCTGTGACTATCGAAAAAGTGGCTCTGCCACTTTTTCGAGAAAACTGCGGTCTGCTACAGCGCACTGCGACTCGCCAAGAGCCGCCGCAAAGCGGCGGTTGCTCGCTTGCATGGCGCCTGCGGGCGCACATCGCTGTGCTCGCACGTTTGCAGACCGAGATGTGCTTTCTCCGACGCGCATGTCGCCGGAGAAAACGAATTGCAGTTCTTTCGCCACTGCGGTGGCGAAACTCTGCGAGGCTTTTTCGACACGCTGAGGGGTGGAGTGTTGCTCCGCCCCTCGGTTTCTTTGGAGATATTTTCTTGCGTGACTTGACAAATACAGCACAGAATTGTAATCTTTTAATACTGAAAAGACATGCGCCGGAGCTACCGGCAAGAAGGAGTCTTACCCATGAGTGATTATCAGCTTTCCACCAACTGCCTCCACGCGGGCTATCGTCCCGGTAACGGAGAGCCCCGCAACTTCCCCATCGTGCAGTCCACCACCTTCCGCTACGAGACCAGCGAGGATATGGGCAAGCTGTTCGATCTGGAGGCCAGCGGCTATTTCTATACCCGCCTGCAGAACCCTACCAATGACCATGTGGCGGCTAAGATCTGCGCGCTGGAAGGCGGTACTGCCGCTATGCTGACCTCTTCCGGTCAGGCGGCCAATTTCTATGCCGTGTTCAACATCGCTTCCTGCGGTGACCATGTGGTGGCTTCCTCCGCTATTTACGGTGGTACTTACAATCTGTTTGCCGTCACCATGAAGCGTATGGGTGTGGAATTCACCTTTGTGGAGCCGGACTGCTCCGTGGAGACGCTGAATGCCGCGTTTAAACCCAACACCAAGGCAGTCTTTGGCGAGACCATCGCCAACCCCGCCCTGTCTGTATTGGACATTGAGAAGTTCGCCAAGGCCGCCCACGAGCACGGTGTGCCTCTCATCATTGACAATACCTTCCCTACTCCCGTTAACTGCCGTCCCTTTGAGTGGGGCGCTGACATCGTGACCCACTCTACCACCAAGTATATGGACGGTCATGCCAACGCGGTGGGCGGTGCCATCGTGGACAGCGGCAAGTTCGACTGGACCAAGTATCCTGACAAGTTCCCCGGCCTGTGCACTCCCGATGAAAGCTATCACGGTGTGACCTATACCGAGCGCTTTGGGCTGGAGGGCGCGTTTATCACCAAGTGCACCGCCCAGCTTATGCGCGACTTTGGCTCCATCCCCGGCCCCATGAATGCCTATCTGCTCAACGTGGGGCTGGAGACCCTGCCCCTGCGCATGGCCAAGCACTGTGAGAACGGCCTTGCCGTGGCCAAGTACCTGCAGGCCCATCCCAAGGTGGCTTGGGTGCGTTTCCCCGGTCTGGAGGGAGACAGCCAGTACGAGCTGGCCCAAAAGTACATGCCCAACGGCACCTGCGGGGTGGTCTCCTTCGGTGTGAAGGGCGGCCGCAAGGCGGCGGAGAAGTTTATGGCCGGTCTGACCCTGGCTTCCATTGCCACCCACGTGGCCGATGCCAAGACCTGCGTGCTCCATCCCGCTTCCGCCACTCATCGTCAGATGAACGACGCGGAGCTGGCCGCCGCCGGTATCTCTCCCGATCTGGTACGCTTCTCCGTGGGCATTGAGGACGTAAAGGACCTGATCGCTGACATAGAAAACGCACTTGCCGAAGTGTAAAACAAAAAGGAAATCCCCTGCCGAAAGGCAGGGGATTTTTGCTTAATAGGTGTGGTCGCACACTTCTTTGATTTTTGCCTGCAGGACCTTCAGGTCCTCAAAGGCCTCCGGCTTCCGGCGGGGGTCACGGAGCAGGGCGGCGGGGTGGTACAGCGCCATGGTCCACACACCGTTCTTTTCAAACCATTGGCCATGCTCCTTGGTGATTTTGAAATCCTCCTTGATGACCCGCATGGCGGCGATGCGGCCCAAGCAGACAATGATTTTGGGCTTGATGAGGGAAACCTGATTGCGCAGGTAACCGATACAGGCATCCTGCTCGGTGTTCAGGGGGTCCCGGTTCTTGGGGGGACGGCATTTGACCATGTTGGCGATGTAAATGTTCTTCTTGCGGCTCAGGTCGATGATTTCCAGCATGTCATCCAACAGCTTGCCGCCCCGGCCCACAAAGGGCTCGCCCTGCAGGTCCTCGTTCTCGCCGGGGCCCTCTCCGATGAACATGACCTCCGCGTCCCGGGGGCCAACACCAAACACCACGTTGGTGCGCTCCTCGCACAGGGCACACTTGCGGCAGGACAAACACTGGGCTTCCAGCTCTTCCCAATTCAGCATGGCCATGACAAATTCCTCCTCAAGTCGACTTTTTCACCAGTATACCACGTTTGCGCCCGGCAGGAAAGAGAAAGTTGGACGCGGGGGAGGCAATGGTGTATAATGTACCCAAAGAAAGGGGGCGCACAGCCCATGGAGATCACACAGGAGCTGGTGGAGCGCATCGCGCATTTGGCCCGGCTGACCCTGTCGGAGGAAGAAAAAGCGCGCATGAGCGCGCAGCTGGAGGATATTCTGGGCAGTATGACCTCGCTGGAGACCCTTTGTTTGGAGGAGGAGCTTCCGGAGGAGGACGGGGGTATTGACCTGCGTCCGGACGAGATGGGGCAGGGAGGTGAGGCGCGGTGAAGTGGGAAACGGTCATTGGCCTTGAAACTCATGTGGAACTGGCCACCGAACATAAACTGTTCTGCGCCTGCTCCGCTGCCTTTGGTGCCCCGCCAAACCAAAATTGCTGCCCGTTGTGCCTGGGTGAGCCGGGGGCGAGACCCGTACTCAACGAAAAAGCGGTGAAACTGGCGGTACGTGCGGCACTGGCACTGGGCTGTCGGGTGGAGGAGGTCAGCATCTTTGACCGAAAGCACTATTCCTCGCCTGATCTCCCTCGGGGTTATCAGATCACCCAGTTTTACCGCCCTCTTGCCCGGAACGGTACGGTGCGATTTACCCCGGAGGGCGGGCGGGAGCGTGCTGTTGACATTACGAAAATGCATCTGGAGGACGATGCGGGCAGGGTGTTCCATGACCGGGAGAGCGGCTGTGCACGTGTCGACTTCAACCGAAGCGGCGTGCCCCTGATCGAGATCGTTACCCGGCCGGATTTTCGGGACGGGGACGAGGTGGTGGCCTATCTGGAGGAGCTGAAAACGACTCTGCAATATCTGGGCGTGTCCGACTGCAAACTGCAGGAGGGCTCTCTGCGCTGTGACGTGAACCTGTCCGTGCGTCCGGAGGGAAGCACACAACTGGGTACGCGTACGGAGATGAAAAATCTGGGCTCTTTCCGGGCGGTGCGGCGGGCCATTGAATACGAGAGCCGCCGTCAAATTGCTTTGCTGGAACGAGGAGAGACTGTGGCGCAGGAGACCCGCCGCTGGGACGAGGACCGGAACGAGAGCATCTCCATGCGATCCAAGGAGGATGCCCGGGATTACCGCTATTTCCCGGAACCGGACCTGCCGCCGCTGGAGCTGAGCGAGGAATATCTCCTTGGTCTGCGTGCCCGCCAGCCGGAGCTTCCGGGGGAAAGGCGGGAACGGTACAGCCGGGAATATGGCCTGTCGGACTACGATGTGCGCATGCTCACCGGTCAGCGGGCGCTGGCGGAGTTCTTTGAACAGGTGGTAACTTTGGGTGCACAGCCCAAGCAGGCGGCCAACTGGATCCTGGGGCAGGTGCTGCGCCAGCTGTCCCAGCGGAACATGGGGGCGGAATATATGCCCCTGAGCCCGGAAGCGCTGGCGAAAATCATTGCCATGGTAGAAGAGGGACGTGTCAACCGCAACACTGCCGTGCAGGTTTTTGACGCGGTGTTTGACGGGGGCGACCCGGAACAGTACGTAAAAGCCAACGAGCTGGAGCAGGTGAATGATACCGGCCTTGTAGAACAGGCGGTGGAGCGGGTCATCTGCGAAAATCCCGGTCCGGTATCCGATTTTCGGGCCGGAAAGGAAAAAAGTTTTGGCTTTTTGGTGGGGCAGACCATGCGTTTGCTGGGGGGCAAAGCTGATCCGAAAGCAGTTAACATAACATTGAAAAACAAACTGCTTGTGGAGTGAAATGCTTGCAAAGCACAATATATTGTGCTTTGCAAATGACAAGAAACAACAGCTTGTGACATCGCGAAAAAGTAGGCTGAAAAGCGAGCATCGAACAAATGTTTTAATACCGAAAACCGTGGATTTCTAAGGAAATCCGCGGTTTTTTCTTTGAAAAAAATTCAAAAAAACACTTGCTTTTTGATATCGGTAATCGTATACTAATAGCAAGGTGGAGGGAAATGGAGCATTTTCCCCCAAAAGAGCATCAAAGTGGAGGAGGTGGACAGAATGACCGGAACATTTGAACACAGCATCGACGGTAAGGGCCGGTTGTTTATCCCCTCCCGTTTGAAGGAAGAGCTTGGCGATAGCTTCCACCTGTCCATGGGTGCGGACGAGTGCCTGACCATCTATCCTCAGAATGCGTGGGATGCCCTGTGTCAGCGTGCCGAGGAGCTGGAGGAGGAAGAGGACATCGAAGCCATGGAAGTCTTCTTCGCCCAGACCTATCGCTGTACGGTGGACAGCCAGAACCGCATTGTGATCCCGCCCCTGCTCCGGGATTACGCGGCCCTTGAAAAAGATGTGGTCATCGTGGGTGCCAACAAGGTGGCCCGTATCTGGAACGCTCAGCGCTGGGCGCAGAAGAACGAGACCTACATGAACCGCGACCGCATGAAGGCGCTGACCCGCAAGGTCCGTCTGTAACCGGTTGGTGGAAAAGATGGAGTTTACCCATTATTCCGTTCTTTTGGAAGAATGTCTGGAAGGACTGGACATTAAGCCGGACGGCATTTATCTGGACGGCACGCTGGGCCGGGCCGGCCATTCCCGCCGCATCGCTGAGCGGCTGACCGACGGTGGACGGCTCATCTGTGTGGATCGGGACCAAGCGGCACTGGATGCCGCCCGGGCGCGGTTGGCACAGTGGATGGACCGGGTGACACTGGTGCACAGCAACTTTGCTGAGATCGATGCCATTCTGGACGAGCTTGGTCTGGAACAGATCGACGGTATGCTGTTCGACTTGGGAGTGTCCTCTCCTCAGCTGGATGACAGCAGTCGGGGCTTTTCCTACATGGCGGATGCGCCGCTGGACATGCGCATGGACCGCTCGGAGGGGCTGACAGCCGCCGATGTGGTCAATACGTGGAGTCAGGACGAACTGCGGCGCATTCTGCTGCAGTATGGGGAAGAACGCTATGCCGGGCTGATCGCCGCGGCTGTCGTTCGCCGCCGGACGGACAAGCCCATTGAAACCACCCTTGAACTGGTGGAGATCATCAAAAGTGCCATGCCCGGCAAGGCGCTCAAGGAAAAACAGCATCCGGCCAAGCGCAGCTTTCAGGCTATCCGCATCGCCGTCAACGATGAGCTGACCGCAGTGGACAAGATGATCCGGGCCGCGGTGCCCAGACTGAAAAAGGGTGGGCGGCTGGCTGTGATCACCTTCCACTCGCTGGAAGACCGCATCGTCAAAACGGGCCTCGCGGAATTTGCAAAAGGCTGTACCTGTCCCCCGGACTTTCCGGTGTGCGTGTGCGGAAAGACGCCGGACATCCGGCTTGTGAACAAGAAACCCATCCTGCCCGGAGAGCAGGAGCTGGAAGAAAATCCCCGTTCCCGCAGTGCCAAGCTGCGGGTGGCGGAAAAGCTGAAGTAGTTACTATTAGGAGGGAACTGCCATGGCAGCGCGGCAGAGAATGACAACCTATCGTACCAACGGCAGTGTGGCTTATGCCCCTGTTTATGAAGGCAACGTAGTTCGCAACCCCCGCCGTCAGGAGGAACAGCAC
>JAZNTL010000122.1:0-7676 GCA_045591745.1 Lawsonibacter sp. | reverse complement strand
GGCACGATGGCGTCCATATCAGCACCCAGCTCAACGGCCACCTTCAGGCCGGGGATGATATTGCTTTCAAAAAGGGTCTCAGGGCAGACGGTGACAAGGTCGCCGTCGATCTCGGTCTCGCACTCGGCGGAGACGATGTTCTGGAAGTGGGAGCCGTCAACCTGCTCACGGGGAACAAGGCCGAGAACGTGACCGTCGTACAGGACGGCAGCCACAGAGTAGATGCGGGAGCCAACAGCGTAGGGCAGGCCGACGAAGACCAGCATGTCCACGCCGCGGGTGGCGCGCTTTACCTGAATGAGAGCGTCCTTTGCGCCCTCAACGATGACGCGGTGCTTGACAAGGTCATAGCAGCTTGCGCCGATAAGGCTCAGCTCGGAGAAGGCCAGGATCTTGATGCCCTTCTTCTCGGCGGCCTTGATGCACTCGATAGTGCGCTGGGCATTATAGTATGCGTCGGCAAGCTTGATAACGGGGGATGCGGCGGCAACTTTGATAAATCCGTGTTTCATGTTTTTATCCCTTTCTTGTCCGAATTACAGGCTTATACGTTCTTCGATATATGCTTTTACTTCGCTGATGGGGATGCGGACCTGGGTCATGCTGTCGCGCTCACGGACGGTGACGCAGTGGTCAGCCTCGTCGGTCTCGGTGCCGACAGTGTTGAAGTCGAAGGTGATGCAGAAGGGAGTGCCGATCTCGTCCTCGCGGCGGTAGCGCTTGCCGATGGAGCCGGTCTCGTCGTAGTCGCACATGAAGTGCTTGGAAAGCTCCTGATACAGCTCCAGTGCGGGCCCGGTGAGGATTTCCTTCTTGCGCAGAGGCAGGATGGCGCACTTGAAGGGTGCCAGTGCGGGGTGCAGACGCAGCACGGTACGCACATCGTCGTTGCCCTTCTTGTCCTGGCCTACGACCTCTTCGTCGTATGCATCGCACAGGACGGAGAGAACAGTACGCTCAACACCCAGAGAAGGCTCAACAACGTAGGGGATGTAATGCTCGTTGGCCTCCTGATCGAAGTAGGTCTGATCCTTGCCGGAGGTGGTCTGGTGGGCATTCAGGTCAAAGTTGGTGCGGGAAGCCACGCCCCACAGCTCGCCCCAGCCGAAGGGGAAGACGAACTCGAAGTCGGTGGTGGCGTTGGAGTAGTGGGACAGCTCCTCGGGATCGTGGTCGCGCAGGCGCAGGTTTTCGTCCTTCATGCCCAGGTCCAGCAGCCACTGGTGGCAGAACTGCTTCCAGTAGGCAAACCATTCCAGCTCGGTGCCGGGCTTGCAGAAGAACTCCAGCTCCATCTGCTCAAACTCACGGGTACGGAAGGTGAAGTTGCCGGGAGTGATCTCGTTACGGAAGGACTTACCCACCTGGCACACGCCGAAGGGCAGCTTGCGGCGGGTGGTGCGCTGGACGTTCTGGAAGTTGACGAAGATGCCCTGAGCGGTCTCGGGACGCAGGTAAACGGTGTTCTTGGCATCCTCGGTGACACCCTGGAAGGTCTTGAACATCAGGTTGAACTGACGGATATCGGTCCAGTTGTGCTTGCCGCAGGTGGGGCAGGCAATGTTGTGCTCTTCCACAAACTCCTTCATCTCGGCCTGGCTCATGGCGTCCACGCTCTTGCCCAGATCGAAGTTGTTTTCCTTGCACCAATTCTCAATGACCTTGTCGGCGCGGAAGCGCTCCTTGCACTCCTTGCAGTCCATCAAGGGGTCGGAGAAGCCGCCCACATGGCCGGAGGCCACCCAAACCTGAGGGTTCATCAGGATGGCCGCGTCCAGACCCACGTTATAGGGGTTTTCCTGAACGAACTTCTTCCACCAGGCCTTCTTCACGTTGTTCTTCAGCTCCACACCCAGAGGGCCGTAGTCCCAGGTGTTGGCCAGGCCGCCGTAAATTTCGGAGCCGGAGAAGACAAAGCCGCGGCCCTTGCACAGGGCGACGATTTTTTCCATGGTCTTTTCGGTGTTTTTCATGATACAAACTCCTTTTCTGTGTGGCCCGGAGCATAAAAAACGCCCTGGGCCGATGTGATTCGGCTCAGGGCGAACAAAATCTTGTCCGCGGTTCCACCTGAATTCGCACCTGGCAGGTGCGCACTTCGTTTCCTGTAACGGAGGAGTCCGGCGGGCCATTTCCTGCCCACGGCATACAGGATGCCTTCTCCGTGCGGCTTCGGAGGGCTTGCACCGACCGCCCTCTCTCTGTGTCCTGCCGCAGGGGTACTGTTTCCTGTTGAGCTTTGCAGTCATTTTACTATACCAATTCTTCGCCGTCAAGGGCAATTTAGAGGGATTTTGGCCCGTTTTTCCGCCTGTTTTCGGCCAAACAGCAAAAAATCGAAAAAATGTTCGAAAACTGCTTGACAAACTCGAACGGATGTTATATTTTTATATCGAACAGAAGTTCTAGGAATTAAAAATTGAAAGTCCGTTTTATGGGACTTGTTTACCGATAAAATAGAGCCATCAAGCAGCAGGAGGGATCTTGGATGCAGACTTTATATTACACTACCAGCAATTTTGTTCGTCATACGGATAATATCGTGGACCTGAGCGAATACCGCCGCAAGCTGGAGCGCATGCAGGCCGACCGCCTGCGTTGGCAGGAATGCGAGGAAGCGGAAGAGATCGAAGCCGTGGAAGTTCAGCCCCGTCCCCGCCGCTCTCAGCAGCGCCGGGAGCGCAGAGCCGCCGTGCTGGACATGTGGGCCAGCATGGGGATTCTGGTGATGACCCTGACCTTTACCGTGTACGTGCTGTGCCTGTAAGGGGGCGTATGCATGCTTGGATTTGTGTTGCTGGGGCTGATCCTGTGCCTGCCTCTGGTGTTTGTGTTGAAGAACGGGCAGGGGAAAAAACGTGGCTGCGGGCGTGGGTGTGCCACCTGCGGAAACCGGCATCTGTGTCACCCGGGGCAATATGACGCGCCCAAGGCAGAAGATAATACACAATAAAACAACGGTGTGACCTGTTCGGTCACACCGTTGTTTTTTACTGCTGTTTTTCTTTGCGCTCCAGCCGCTCCAGATGGGCCTTGAGAACAAGGTTGATGTAGCTGGACACGGGGCGGTCATCCAGTTCCGCCCGCAGCTTGATTTTCTCCAGAATGGGGCTATCCAAAGTAATGCTGATTCGCTCTTTCAAAGGTTTCATTTTCTTCACCCGAAAAAACTATACCACTCAGCAAGATAAAATCTTGCATTATCATATCGAATACGATAAAGTAATATTGAGGTGATTGGTATGTTAAGCGATAAATTTGAAACGGCCTTCGAGGAATTTTTGGAGGATAACCAGTATGAAAAAGCCGAGTCCTGCCTGTTTTCCATCGTGCGGCTCGCCTTTGCCGCCGGTTGGAAGGCGGCGGGCGGTGAGTGTGCACAACGGGAATAAACCGGATTTTTGGCTGTGGGGGATTGCACTTGGTGGAAAATCGCAGTATAATACCCTGTTACCAAACGCAATCCTGACTTTAAAGGTGTGTTTCCAATGAGAAATGAGAAATTAAGAAACGTTGCCATCATTGCCCACGTTGACCACGGCAAGACCACGCTGGTGGACGGCCTGCTCAAGCAGTCGGGTGTGTACCGCGACAATCAGGCGGTAGAGGAGCGCGTCATGGACTCCAACGATCTGGAGCGTGAGCGCGGCATTACCATCACCGCCAAGAACACTGCCGTGCAGTACGGCGACATCAAGATCAATATTGTGGATACTCCGGGCCATGCCGACTTCGGCGGCGAGGTGGAGCGCATCCTGAAGATGGTCAATGGTGTCATCCTGCTGGTGGACGCTGCCGAGGGCCCCATGCCCCAGACCCGGTTCGTGCTGTCCAAGGCGCTGGAGCTGGGTCACAAGGTCATTGTGGTGGTCAACAAGATCGACCGCCCCGACCAGCGCATCCATGAGGTTATGGACGAGGTGCTGGAGCTGCTGCTGGACCTGAATGCCACCGATGAGCAGTTTGAGTCTCCCACTCTGTTCTGCTCCGGTCGTCAGGGTACGGCTTCCTACTCTCCCGACGTGGCGGGTACCGATCTGAAGCCCCTGTTTGACACCATTGTGGACTACATCCCCGGTCCCGAGGCGGACGAGGATGCCCCCTTCCAGATGCTGGTGTCTGCCATTGACTACAACGATTTTGTGGGCCGTATTGCCATTGGCCGCATCGAGCGTGGCACGGTGAAGCAGAATCAGGAGATCGCCGTGTGCAACTATCACCAGCCCGATGCCGCCCCCAAGAAGGCCAAGGCTACGGCGCTGTATCAGTATGACGGCCTTGCCAAGGTGCCTGTGACCGAAGCTACCGCGGGCAACATCATTGCCATGTCCGGTATCGGCGAGATCACCATTGGTGACACCATCTGTGTGCCCACCGCGGTGGAGCCCATCGAGTTTGTTCAGATCTCTGCCCCTACCATTGAGATGACCTTTTCTGTCAACGACTCCCCCTTCGCGGGCCGGGAAGGTAAGTTTGTTACCAGCCGCCAGCTGCGTGAGCGCCTGTACCGGGAGACCATGAAGGACGTGTCTTTGCGGGTGTCCGACACCGACAACACCGAGGCTTTCAACGTGGCGGGCCGCGGTGAGATGTCCTTGTCCATCCTCATCGAGACCATGCGCCGTGAGGGTTACGAGCTGCAGGTGTCTCCTCCCCGCGTGCTGTATAAGGAAGTGGATGGGGTCAAATGCGAGCCCATCGAGCGTCTGGTGGTGGACGTGCCTGCCGACTGCATTGGCGCGGTCATTGAGAAGATCGGCGCCCGCAAGGGTGACCTGCTGGACATGACTCCTGTGGGCGAGCGGATGAAGGCCCAGTTCCTGGTCCCCTCCCGCGGCCTGTTCGGCTACCGCAACGAGTTCTTGACCGACACCAAGGGCGAAGGCATCATGGCCCGCGTTTTTGAAGAATACGCTCCCATCAAGGGCGAGATCCGGCGCCGGGGCACCGGCTCTTTGGTGGCATTTGAAACCGGCGAAGCCGTGACCTACGGCCTGTTCAATGCCCAGGAGCGCGGCGCGCTGTTTATCGGCGCGGGCACCCCGGTGTATGCCGGTATGATCGTGGGCGTGTCTCCCAAGCAGGAGGACATCTCCGTCAACGTGTGCAAGAAGAAGCAGCTGACCAACATGCGTGCTTCCGGCTCGGACGAGGCCCTGCGTCTGGTCACCCCCCGTCAGATGAGCCTGGAACAGTGCCTTGAGTTCCTTGCCGATGACGAGCTGCTGGAATGCACTCCGGAAAATCTGCGTCTGCGCAAGCGCCTGCTGGACCACTCCGCCCGCATGCGTGAGGCATCCAAGAAAAAGGATAAATAATGCACATGCACAACGCTCCTCTTTTTATTAGAGGAGCGTTGTGTTTTTTCTTGAATTATACCCTTGACCTATGATACAATAAAGAGTAATATTGCCGCAATTTTTGCCTGCGTTGAGTGGGCGGCCCGGAAAGGAGGGGTGGCGGCTATGGCATATAAGAACTGGAAGGTCGCCGCGCCCGATCCGGAGGGACGTGCCGCACTGGAGCGGGAGGGGGTACATCCCCTTGTGAGCGCGGTGCTTTCTGCCCGCGGCATCCGCAGCGTGGAGCAGGCCCGGGCATTTTTGTCCATGCACAACGAGCCTGTATGTGACGGCGGACAGATGAAGGATATGGACCGGGCGGTGGCCCGGGTACAGCTGGCCCTTGACCGGGGCGAGACGGTGGCTGTTTACGGCGACTACGATGTGGACGGCATTACCGCCACCTGTCTGCTGACGGAATTTCTCACCGGTCTTGGGGGTCGGATCATTCCCTACATCCCCGACCGGTTAGAGGAAGGCTACGGCCTGAACCGGGAGGCCATCACAGCCCTGGCGCAGCGAGGTGTGACGCTCATCGTCACCGTGGACTGCGGCATTACCGCTGTGGATGAGGTGGCATGGGCCAAGGAACTGGGTGTGGACGTGGTGGTCACCGACCACCACGAATGCAAGGCCATGCTGCCCGATGCTGCCGCTGTGGTAGACCCCCATCGGCCCGACTGTCCCTATCCCTTTAAGGGACTGGCGGGAGTGGGTGTGGCCCTGAAGCTGGCTATGACGCTGGCGGGGGCCGAGCGGGCCGGTCAGGTGCTGGAAGAACTGTGCGATCTGGCCACCATCGGAACGGTGGCGGACGTGATGCCCATGATCGGGGAGAACCGGGCTATCGTTCAGCGGGGCTTGAAGGCGCTGGAGCATCCTAAGCGCATGGGCCTTGCCATGCTGGTGCGGGAGGCGGGCATGGAAAATCGCCCCCTGAACTCCGTGTCCATCGGCTATGCCCTTGCCCCCAGGCTGAATGCGGCGGGACGCATGGGAAGGGCCAGCGTGGCGGTGGAGCTGCTGCTCAGCCACGACAGCGTCCGGGCAGCGGAATTGGCACAGGAGCTGTGCCGTTTGAACAAAGAGCGGCAGGCGGTGGAGCTGAGTATTTTTGAACAGTGCGAGCAGCTACTGGGCAACAGTCCTCAGCGGGGGGCCATCGTGCTGGCTGACCCATCCTGGCACCAGGGAGTGGTGGGCATTGCGGCCTCCCGCCTTGCCGAGCAGTACGGCTGTCCCGCCTTTATGATCTGTCTGTCCGGCGGTATGGGTAAGGGCTCCTGCCGCAGCTACGGTGGGATCAACCTGTTCTCCGTGCTGGAGGGCTGTCAGGATATTCTGGAGGCCTTTGGCGGTCACGAACTGGCTGCCGGCTTTACGGTACGGCAGGAGAATATTCTGGCACTGACCCAGCGGATCCGTGCCCAGGTGGCCCTGCAGGCCGGCCGGGTGCAGGAGCCGGAGCTGGAGGTGGATGCCCTGCTGGACGATCCGGAAATACTGGATCTGCAGGGCGTGGAGCTGCTGGATCGGCTGGAACCCTATGGAACGGGAAATCCACGGCCTGTGCTGGCTATAGCCGGGATGCAGGTGATGAGCCGTTCGCTGGTGGGTAATGGCCGGCATTTGAAGATGAAGCTGTCCAAGCGGGGCGTGACACTGGATGCCATCTTCTTTTCCGCAGCCGGGCGGATGCCGGAATTGGGCAGCCGCATTGACGTGGCTTTTTATCCCCAAATCAACGAGTACCGTGGCACGCGGGTGGTGCAGATCCAGCTGGTGGATCTGCGTCAGGCGGCCAGCCGGGCGCAGTTGGAACGGGAATTGCAGGATAAATACCGCCATGGTGATGAACTCACGGCGGCGGAGGCCCGGTCTCTGCTGCCCCAGCGAGAGGAATTTGTGGCCCTGTGGCACTATCTGAAGCGGGAGACTGCCGTTCGTCCGGTGCTGGAGGAAACGCTGGCTCGCATTGCCCGGGGGACCGGGCGGCGGGAGCCTGTACTGCATACACTGGTTTGTCTGGACGTGATGCACGAGCGTGGGCTCATTGAACTGGACAGCCGGAGCGACAAGATGCGCATTTCCCTGACTCCTGTGCAGGGGAAAGTGGATCTGGAGGATTCCTGCATCATGCGCCGCTTGCGGCAGATGCTGGAAGAAAATTGACACAGCAGGTGATGAAATGGATCCCATTCTGGAAAAATATCAGGCGCTGGAAGAGCGCGTGCGGGCCTATACCCCCAATCTGGACGCACAGCGGCTGTATACCGCCTTTACCTATGCCGATGCGGCCCACCACGGCCAGCTGCGCAAGAGCGGCGAGCCCTA
>JAZNTL010000121.1:0-4232 GCA_045591745.1 Lawsonibacter sp. | reverse complement strand
CCTAAGCGGCGAAGCCGCTTAGGGGATCTCGTAAAGGCGGCGAAGCCGCCAACGGCTATGCAGCCCTTGCAAGGGGAGCCAAGTGAAAAAGCCGCCCCTGTGTAAGGGACGGCTTTATGTCGTGAGTGTGGTTTGCGCTCAGCCGATGGCTAGATAGCGGTAGGTGGCGTCAGAAGCGTTGAATTGGAGAAAAGCGCCGTCTGAGGCGTTTGACCCGGTATACCAGCTGACCGTTTTGCCGCTCCAGGTCAGATTGATCATGTAGGCTCGGGGGGACGCGCCGGAGCCGAAGTAAACCGCGGCGGTGGATGCCCCACGGATGGCCACCAGCGGGCGCACGGATTCGTGCCCGGACAGGCTGGTGGTCATGCTGTTCGTACTGAGCGGCTGGAGCGTGACGATGAGCAGCTTTGGCTCAAAGGTGAAGGTAAGGGATTTGGGGTTTTCCGCACCTTTGGTGCCGGTGCCCGTGTAGCTGCCCAGAGCGAATTTGGGCAGTGCGGCAGTCAGCGTTTGCTCAATTTTTTGGTCGTCCCCTTTGAATTCTTCCTTCAGTGCCAGCAGAGCCTGTTCGGTTTTCAGATTGTCCTCGTTGAAGTCTGTCATGACCACGCTGTCGGACAGGGCCCATTGGTTCAGGCCGTAGGTTGGGGTATGATTGCTTGCCATAAATTGTTCCTCCTTGTTTATGATGGGGCAAAAGCCCCTCATAATAGGTAGGAATGGGGTCAAAGTTGCACGTTTGAGTGCAACTTTGCCGTAATATTATTTCCAATGCGCACCTTGACTGGACATGCGGCGCGTGGGATAATACGTTTAATATAGGATTGTTTGGAGTGATCTCTTTGACACAGTTGCTGATCCGATGGTTTGTGCCCAATGGGGAGCAGACCCGGGATGGAGCGGTGCGCAAGCAGTACGGACGGCTGGCCGGTGGCGTTGGCATCGGAGTGAATTTGCTGCTGTTTGCCGTCAAGCTGCTGGCGGGCCTTCTGACCGCTTCGGTGGCGGTGCTGGCGGACGCGTTCAACAACCTGTCCGATGCTGGAACGTCCATCGTGACGCTGGTGGGCTTTTATCTGGCCGGGCAGGAGGCGGACGAGGAGCACCCCTTTGGTCACGGACGCATGGAGTATCTGGCCGGGCTGATCGTTTCACTGGCCATTTTGCTGGTGGGCTTTGAGCTTGGCAAGTCCTCCGTGGGCAAGATCCTGCACCCGGAGCCGGTGGAATTTTCCCTGCTGTCCACGCTGATCCTGGCCCTTGCGGTGCTGGTCAAGCTATGGCTGTTCCGATTTAACCGCACGCTGGGCCGCCGCATCGAGTCTGCCGCCATGCAGGCCACCGCCGCCGACTCCCTGATGGATGCCATTGCCACGGGGGTGGTGCTGGTCAGCGGTCTGGTCGGCTGGCGGTTTGGGCTGAATGTGGACGGATGGGTAGGCGTGCTGGTGGCACTGTTCATCCTGAAAGCGGGGCTGGACGCGGCCAAGGAGACACTGGACCCCCTGCTGGGCCGTCCCATGGACCCGGAGCTGGCGCAGGACATTGACCGACTGGTGCTGGACCATCCTTATATCATGGGCATACACGATCTGGTGTATCACGATTACGGACCGGGGCGGGCCATGATGTCCTTCCATGCCGAGGTGCCCGCCGACGGTGACCTGCTGGCCATCCACGACGTGATCGACCATATTGAGCGGGAGCTGAAGCAGCGCAACGGCATTGAGACGGTTATCCACATGGATCCCATCGTGCAGGACGAGCACACGGAGCAGCTGCGCAAACAGGTGGAGGGGCTGGCAAAGCAGCTGGACCCCAGATTGACCATCCACGATTTCCGCACCACCGCCGGACCCATTCACACCAACCTGCTTTTTGACGTGGTGGTGCCCTACGGCTTTTCCATGACCGACGCGCAGGTGAAAAAGGAGTTAGGACGGCGGGTGAAGGAACTGTCAGACAAGTTCTATGCCGTGGTCGAGGTGGACCGTTCTTATGTGGAGTGCCGGGAGCATTGATTTAACAGATTATTCACCTATATCCGTTGGCTTTTGGTTTATAATAAGGTCAGAAAATTCCTGCGGAAGAGCCGCGAGAAAGGGCTGGGTGCATCGTATGGCGAGAAAAGTGCTGATCATTGAGGACGACAACAACATTGCCGAGCTGCTTCATCTCTACTTGGAAAAGGCGGGCTTTGAGACCTGTGTGGCCCGGGACGGCGGTAAGGGGGTGGAGCAATTCCGCGCCTTTCGGCCCGATTTGATTTTGCTGGACATTATGCTGCCCGTTATGGACGGTTGGTCCGTGCTGAAAAAGGTGCGTGAGGAGGGGGATACCCCCGTCATCATGCTCACTGCTAAGGGTGAGGTGGAGGACCGGGTATCCGGTCTGGAAAGCGGTGCGGACGATTACATCGTCATGCCCTTTGAGATGAAAGAGGTACTGGCCCGCATCCATGCGGTGCTGCGCCGGACCGGCGCGGAGGAGGACAGCGGGGAGAAAAAGCTGTCCTTTGACAAGCTGGTGGTCAATCTGGACTCTTACGAGCTGCAGGTGGACGGTCAGCGGGTGGACACGCCGCCCAAGGAGCTGGAGCTGCTGTTCCATCTGGCTTCCGCCCCCAACCCGGTGTTTACCCGCAATCAGCTATTGGACGAGGTGTGGGGCTTTGACTATTTTGGCGACAGCCGGACGGTGGACGTGCACATCAAGCGGCTGAGAGAAAAATTGGAAGGCGTGTCCCAGCAGTGGTCGCTGAAGACGGTGTGGGGCGTGGGCTATAAATTCGAGGTGGCCGGGAATTCCTGACCAATGAGAGAAAAGAGGTGACACGGGGTGAATACGTTTTATAAGCGTCAGATGGCCATGCTGCTGAGCGTGGTGCTGCTGTCGTTCTTTCTGCTGTCGGGCGCATTTACTCTGTTGTCCTACCGCTACGTGATTCAGGAGAAAAAGGACTCCATGTCAGCAAACGCCCAGTATATTGCTGATTTTACCGGGAACTATCTGAAGCAGGGCAACGAGATACGAGACCGCTATTTCCAGATGTACGTGGCATCTCTGGCCCAAATCTCGGGGGCCCACGTGATGCTCAGTGAGACCAGCGGAGAGGTCGTTTATGCCACCGATGGCGGCAAGTTTCAGTACATTGACTCGGTTGTGCCCAAGTCCATCATTTCCCAGACTACCCGCAGGGGCGGTTATACCGGAATGACTGATTTGGGGGGCATTTACAGCGAGAGTCGTTTTCTGACCGCGGAGCCCATCTACGGCGCTCTGCCCGGCGGCGGGTCGGTGGTGCGCGGTGTGGTGCTGGTGTCCACCAGCGCCGCCGGCATTTCCCAGCTGTGGCGGGCCATGGCCAACATCTTTTTCTTTACCAGCGTGGTGGTGCTGATGATCTCCATTGTGGCCGGAACCATCAGCTCCGCACGGCAGACCCGGCCACTGAACGAGATCGCCGAGGCGGCCCGTAAGTTTGGACACGGAGAATTCGACGTGCGCATCCGGGGCTATGAGCACCGGAAGGACGAAGTGGGCGCATTGGCAGAAGCGTTTAACAATATGGCAAGCTCGCTGGAAAAGTCAGAGACCCAGCGCAACGAGTTTATTGCCAACGTCTCCCACGAACTGAAAACACCTATGACAACCATTTCCGGCTTCGCGGAAGGCATTTTGGACGGGACCATCCCCCAGGAGCGGGAGCGGGAGTTTTTACAGGTCATTGCCTCGGAGACCCGACGGCTGTCCCGGCTGGTGCGCCGCATGCTGGACATGTCCCGGCTGAAGGCGCTCAACGAGAACGTGACCGCACAGGAGCAGTTTGACATCAGCGAGGTCATGCTCCGGGTGCTGGTCAGTCTGGAGGGCCGCATCACCGGACGGGGGCTGGACGTTGATACCCAGATTCCGGAGGAGCCGGTGATGGTCTGGGGTGACCCGGACGGCATTACCCAGGTGTGCTATAACCTGTTGGACAATGCGGCCAAATTTGCCCGACAGGGCAGTAATCTGGCGGTACGGGTGGAACGCAAAGACGCGAAGGCGCTGGTTTCGGTGTCCAATCTGGGCGATACTATTCCCAATGAGGAACTGCCCCTGCTGTTTGACCGCTTCCACAAGGCAGACCACTCCCGCAGTCAGGACCCGGAGGGAGTGGGCCTTGGCCTTTACATCGTCAAGACGATTTTGGGCAATCTGAAAGAAGATATTACCGTGACCAGTGA
>JAZNTL010000120.1:0-56364 GCA_045591745.1 Lawsonibacter sp. | reverse complement strand
CAACGGTGAGCAAGTATCGGTGCCAAAGGAGGTCGCAGACTTCCTGGAGCAGGATCGGAAACGGGAACAGGCACAGAAAAAGCAGGACTTAAGGCATCTGAGTAGAAGTGAGTTTGAAACGGTGCTGTCCGGCTCGGACTGCGTCAGGCGTCCCGTGGAGGATGCCGCTGAAACTGTCCGCCTGATCTACTCTCTGTATGTGTCCGGTTGCGGTATGAAGTCCATCGCCAGAAGACTGAATGAGGAGAAGCGGAAAACGCCCGCCCAGATTCAGGTGGAACTGCTGCAGAAACGGCAGCCCAACACCCAAGACCACATCCGCAAGAAAAACATCTGGGACTCCACCATGGTCTCCCGCATCCTACGGGATGAGTCGTACATCGGAACGCTGATCTGTCACAAAAGTGAGCGTAGCAAGATCAATAAGACATTCCGCTTCACCGAGCCGGAGGAGCAATTCCGACACGAGAATTTCTTCCCGCCCATCGTCTCAAAGGATGTGTGGCAGGAAGTGCAGAGCCTGCTGGCACAGCGAAAAGAGGTGAATGTCCGTGCGGGAGAGGACCGTCCCATCCTGCGCTACAGCGGTCTGCTCCGCTGCGATGACTGCGGCCGCACCTTTGTGGGCAAGCGCGTCAAGCTGAAAGAGCGTGAGCGGGTGGAATACATCTGCGACACCTATTTGCGATACGGCAAGGAACACTGTTCCTCCCATGTGATCCGAGAGGAACTGCTGGACCACCTCATCATGGAGGAACTGAAAAACACGAAACGGTTGTATGAGCGGAACTGGTACAACCTGCAAAAGATGCTCGACCACTGGATACCCCAGCAGGTGAAAACGGTGGAGCAGCTCCGAAAGCTGAATACAAAAATCGAATCGCTGGAAGAAGAAATGGAGGTTATCCTCATGGAACGGATCCGGGAGAAGGCAAATGCCGAACGCTACGACCGCATGATCCAGAAGCGGGAGGAAGACATTGCGGCAATCAAAAGACAGATATCCGAACTGGAGAATCTGGATGCCGCATTGAAAAAGCGGCAGGCAACTCTGAAACGGGACATCAGCCTGATGGATGACATTCTTGCGGAAGGGTATATCTCCGAGGCCAACCTGCGGCTGCTGGTGGAGAAGATCTATATCACCGAGCAGGATGGCAAGCTGAATGTGGACATTCACCTCAAGGCTCCCTTCCGGACACACGGTCAAACCTACGAAAACGGTGATGTCACCGAGTCGTGGAGCGCATGGAACTATGACTACGACCGTCTGGGAGCTATCCTCGGAAAAGAGTTCTGGGAGGTGGGTGCATGAGAGTCTGGCTGTACTACCGCCTGTCCAACGATGATGACCCAGAGCAGAACTCTCTCATCAATCAGTGGAATATCTGTCGGGTGTTTGCCGATGCCCAAGGACACCGCATCGTTGGTGAATCCTCTGATGACAACGTGAGTGGAATGAAATTCAACCGCCGTGGGCTGGATGAGCTCACGGCGGTTGTTGATGCTGGTAAAATTGATGCGGTCATCATAAAAGATTTGTCCCGGCTTGGCCGCCACAGGACACAAACGGCACTGTTCATTGACTACTTGCGCGAGCGCAATGTGCGTGTCCTGTCCGTTACCGAGGGCGTGGATACTTTCCGGGACGAGGACGATTTGGTCATCGGCATCCGAGGACTGATGAATGACTATTACGCAAAGGATATCGGTAAGAAGATCCGTGCCGGGTATCGGCAAAAGCAGAAAGCAGGCATCGTGATCACGCCGCCCTTCGGGTACTGGAAGGACAAGAATACCGGACAGATCAAGGTCGACGCGGAAGCGGCGGTCACGGTGCAGATTATCTATTCTCTGTACTTGCAGGGGTGTGGGCAGAAAGAGATTGCACGGCGGCTCAACACTCAGGGACGAAAAACACCGGCGCAGCTCCGGGCCGAGCGGTGCGGCAGAGAGGTTCAGCACACGCACAAAACCCGTGATGGTCAGTTCCTCTGGACATATGCCAGCGTGAAGAATGTGCTGAAAGAGGAAGCATACACCGGCGTGCTGAACAACCACCGTAGTGAAACCAACGATGGTAAGGTCAAACGGCTCGGTGAAAAAGAATGGTATCGTCACGAAAACTTCTTCCCGGTTATCATAGAGAAAGATGAATGGGCACAGGTACAGGAATTGCTCAAGCAGCAGTCACGACCTGCGAACGGGAACCAATCTAAGCACCGCTATGCGGACCTGCTGACCTGCCAGGGATGCGGCAATGTGTTCATCCCCATGATTCGCTACTGGAACGGCAAACGCCGCGTGGAATATGTGTGCTGTGGGTATCACCGGAACGGAAAAACCTATTGCACTTCCCATCGAATTCATGAGGAGGTATTGGATATAGCGGTTCAGGAGTATGCTGAAGCTGTGCGGGAGCAGTGCACCGAGGAACTGGAAAAACTGGTGCAAATGCAGAAAATGTGGGCGTTGAGGAAACCAATCCTCGACGCCCACATTTTGTCATTGCAGGAGAAAGTGCTGGAGTTTGAGCAGGAGATAGATGAAATTGTGATGGAAAAAATATTTGTAGGCGCTGTTTACAATTGACACAGTATGTTGTGTGGCTGTATTGAAAACTTCTCCAAGATATGGTATAATATAACCATATATTATTAGCTATGGAGTGTGAGTTTTGGTATGGAAAACTTGACTGGGTATGACTATCTTGAGTCAACTGTTCGCAATACCTATGGTGGCGTTGTGTGGTCCCATAAAATCCAAGAGAAACAGGCAGATATCTATACTAACAGATATCGTCGCATGGAAACCGCAAAAATATGGGCAGCATCTTTAACTTCTGCTGGTATTGTGTCGCTGGTTTTCACGGACGCATTGTGGGTTAAATTGGTTTCTGCGCTTATATCTTTTGTTTCCATTTTTGTAAGTGCCTTCTTTAAATCGTTTGATTTAAAGACAATGACTACTGCGCATAAAAAGTCAGCTGCGGATACCTTGGCAATTAGAGATGAGCTAATTACACTGATTTTACAAATTCGGATGAAAAAAGAGTCTCCTGATGTTCTGTTTTCAAAGTACGAGGAATTGACGAGCAGACTTCATAAGATTTATGCGGAGGCACCAGCGGCTACGGATAAGGCAGTAGAAAAGGCAAGGGTAGCCCTTAATGTTCAGAAAGACAATACGTTTTCCGATGAAGAAATTGATTCATATCTTCCGGAAGCGCTGAGAAAGGCAGATGACTCCCATGAGTATGGCGGATGATTTCAAATCATTCTGTGAAGCAATACGTTTAGACAATCTTTCCGAGATGCAGACTACTGCGGGTGAGATTGCCAAAAAGTTAAACAAGCACTACTATGACATTGATAAAGACACGGTATCCCACCTGTATGTTGTGGGGTCGGTAGGCCGCAACACCGCGATTAAAGGGAGTAGTGATCTGGACATTATATTTGATTTGCCAGATAGCGTGTACCAAAAATATAATGCCTATGAGTCAAATGGGCAGTCCCAACTACTGCAGGACATAAAAGCAGTGTTAAAAGAGCGGTATCCAAATACAAAGATGCGTGGAGATGGACAGGTTGTTGTAATTGAATTCACAAAATATACTGTCGAACTTGTACCAGGATTCAAGCAGAGCGATGATCGGTTCAAATACCCGGATACTCATGATGGAGGGTCTTGGAAGACAACAGATCCCCTTAGCGAGCAGGATGAATGTGAAGCGTGCAATTCTGAGTCGGAGGGGTTATATTACGACTTTTGCCACATGATGCGAAGCTGGAAAAATAATATTGGTTTCGCCTTTGGTGGATTACTAATTGATACTCTTGTATATAATCATTTCGTTGCCAATGATTACTATGCAGACACAAGCTATGGCGACTATATAACGATTCTTGATAATCTCTTTGAATACTTAAAGGGATTGGATAAGGATCAGAGTTATTGGTTTGCCGTCGGTAGCAATCAGAAAGTTTATAATTCGGATAACGGAGCATTTGTATCAAAAGCGAAAAGCGCATATGATGAATTAAACTCTGCAATCAAAAAATCGGAAGGAATTGAAACCGTTCTCCAAAAACTGTTTGGTTCGGAGCAGTTTTCTTCTCCTGAGAATCGGGTGTTGAAAGAATTTGCCCAGTACAGTTATAGAACCACTGAGGAGTTTATTGAACATATGTTTCCAGTGGATATACGATATTCTTTGCAAATTGACTGTAAAGTCTCACAAGATGGGTGGCGGGATTTCTTTTTGCTACAGTTTCTTCGCAGCGGTGGCGGCTGGTTAAGTCGGAATAAAAAACTCGACTTTTTTATCAAAAGCACAGATTGTCCGCCGCCCTACTTTATTTATTGGAAGGTGCGAAATATTGGTGCTGAAGCTGAACGGCGGGATTGTATTCGCGGGCAGGTTTCTTTGACCAATCGAGATCATCACAATGAGCGGACGAGCTTTTTCGGCCCGCACTATGTAGAATGCTATCTGGTAAAAAACAATGTCTGCGTGGCCAGGTGCAGAATTGATGTGCCTATAAGTTCCTGTTGACGAGGAAAGAGTGGGCGCAGTTGAATACACCACTCAAAAAACAGGACCAGATGCAAAATATGGGTGTCGAGGAAGTTGGTCCTCAACACCCATATTCTACAATTACAGGGGAAAGTTCAGATATTGGAGGGATAAATACATCGTGATGGAAGCACTGCGCCAAGATTGCCATTTAAGAGAAACACTGTTCTGATTATTGAGAAAAGACTCAATAAGAAATATTTTGAATGGAACCAAACTGTTTTACGAAATTAATATATGCTTTCTGGTTTCGATATTCATTCAACAAACTTGCATAGCCAGTATCATAATATGGAGGCGGGAACAGACTTTGTACTGACATTAATCCAGTCTGTCCAATCCATTTCAGTCCGTCGGCTACAGATACTTTAGCGATAGCAATTATCGTATCTGAATAATCCATAAATGATGAATGTTCCCCACGCTTCTTTACCATAAGTGCATGTTGGGCGTGTGGCCTTAAAAAATAAGAAGGAATGGCTTTTCTTAGATCGACTACGACAGAAGATGTACCTTCGTAAAGGCCAGGTTGTGTTTGGGATTCTTTTGTTGCATCACAACCGATTAAAAATATATAGGCATACTTACTTTCATCGTTTTCAAAGATATGTATGTACTCACGATTGTCTATTATAGTTGAGGCTGTTTCATGAAGTGCAAACCATAATGCAATCCATACATTGTCAACGATATCTAACCAATATGTCTTTACACCGTAATGTTGCAATAAAGGCTCCACGATATCGGGATCGCGGTCGCAGAAATTTTTTGTGTTTTTAAGGCTTAGTGCAATATTGTGTTTATAATCGCTAATGCGTTTTTCGCAATTAAGTGGCTCCACAACTTTTGTTTTGCGATTCTTGTTTCCTCTTAACGCCGATGGTGTTAATACTCCGTTATAGAGATCTGTTTGCCCACGCAAATACACATTTCCAGAATCCCTATTTAAATACTTTCCAAAGCCTATAAACTGCGTAAGTGAATGAAACGAGTGTATCTCATATACAGGGATATCGCCAGAAACAGATGTAAGGTATTCTATTTCGACGGGATCAGGTGTCTTTTTATCAAAATCGGTTAATCTAATCATTATTTAATATCACCTCTTCCATTTAGCATATCGCACATGGACGCAAAAAACAATCCTGAACACATTAATAAAGGACTCGTTTTCGTAAAAGTGTCGAAAACGAGTCCTTTATTTGGTACGGGTAGTGGGGGTCGAACCCACACGCCTTGCGGCACAGGAACCTAAATCCTGCACGTCTGCCAATTCCGCCATACCCGCAGATATGGAGCCGGTGCCAAGCACCGGCTGTTTTAATTATATCATGATTATGCGCCAGAAAAAACCTTCACTGAGGTGACAGCACCTAAATCTCGCATGTCTACCAATTCCATCATGCCCGCGACAGCACTATGATACATGGGGCAGCGGAAAAAGTCAATTGTAGCTGCAAGAAATTCCGCATCCTTTCCGAAAGGAAAGGACAATATCCGCATATAAAGATGGTCGGCAGGGGCTAATTTTGTCCTTCATTGGCTTATTTGGGGAATTTTGCGAATTTTATTTGACAGAAGGAAGAGAATGAGATACAATAACAACACACAAGTGAAAACCTTTGCATGACTGACGGATCAGCGGGTAACCGCGGGGGAGTGCAAAAGGCAAACAGCCGACCGTCTGGGCAAGTCAGTTCGTACTGATTTGTCCATTTTTTGTTGCTTTTAAAGAAAAGGAGAGAGAACTTATGATGCACGCAAACTGGGAAGGCTTCCGCAGCGGAGCATGGCAGGACGAGATCAACGTCCGGGACTTTATTCAGAACAACTATAAGGAATATCACGGGGACGAGGCATTTCTAGCCAAGGCTACTGAGCGCACTGAAAAGGTCATGGGCAAGGTGCGCGAGCTGTTCCGTCAGGAGCGGGCAAAGGGCGGTGTGCTGGACATCGACACCGAGACCGTGTCCTCCCTGACCAGCTATGCCCCCGGCTATATTGACAAGGAAAACGAACTGATCGTGGGCATGCAGACGGACAGCCCCCTGAAGCGCGGTGTCAATCCCTTCGGCGGCATCCGTATGGCCCGTCAGGCTTGCGAGGCTTACGGCTATAAGCTCAGCGACAAGGTGGAGGACGAGTTCAAGTTCCGTACCACCCACAACACCGGTGTGTTCCGCATCTACACTGATGAGATGCGCGCCGCCCGCAGCTGCCACGTCATCACCGGCCTGCCCGATGCCTACGGCCGCGGCCGTATTATCGGCGACTACCGCCGTGTGGCTCTGTACGGCGTGGACCGCCTGATCGAGATGAAGAAGGCAGATAAGGCCAAGATCGGTGAGCAGGACTTCACCGCCGAGACCGCCCGTGCCAGCGAAGAGCTGTACCAGCAGATCGCGTTTCTGGGCTTCATGAAGGAAATGGCTGCCATGTACGGCTGCGACATTTCCCAGCCCGCCAAGAATGCCCGTGAGGCCATCCAGTGGACCTACTTTGCCTACCTTGCCTCCATCAAGGAGCAGAACGGCGCTGCCATGTCTCTGGGCCGCGTGAGCACCTTCTTTGACATCTACATCGAGCGCGATATGGAGCGCGGCATCCTCACCGAGGCCGGTGCTCAGGAGCTGATGGACGACTTCGTCATCAAGCTGCGTATTGCCCGTCATCTGCGCACCGCCGAGTACAATGAGCTGTTCGGCGGCGACCCCATGTGGATCACCGAGGTGGTCGGCGGCATGGGTGAGGACGGCCGCAGCCTTGTTACTAAGAGCAGCTTCCGCTTCCTCAACACCCTGTATACTCTGGGTTCCGCGCCCGAGCCCAACATCACCATTCTCTGGTCCAACTCCCTGCCTGAGGCGTTCAAGCGCTTCTGCGCCAAGGTGTCCATCGACACCGACTCCATCCAGTACGAGAACGACGACATTATGCGCCCCGAGTACGGCGACGATTATGCCATCGCCTGCTGCGTCTCCGCCATGCGGGTGGGCAAGCAGATGCAGTTCTTCGGTGCCCGCTGCAATCTGGCCAAGCTGCTGCTCATTGCCCTGAACGGCGGCTACGACCTGAACAGCGACATGCACATCGGTCCCCAGATGGGCGTGATGGAGGGTGATGAGCTGGACTTCGATGCGGTCATGGAGCGCTTTGACAGCTACATCGCATGGCTCATGCGCTTGTACGTGAACACCATGAATGTTATCCACTACATGCACGATAAGTATGCCTATGAAAAGACCCAGATGGCGCTGCATGACACCACTGTGGAGCGGCTGATGGCCTTTGGTGTGGCGGGCCTGTCCGTTGTGACCGACTCTCTGTCCGCCATCAAGTATGCCAAGGTGCGTCCCATCAAGAATGCCGCCGGCTACATTGAGGGCTTCGAGACTGTGGGCGAGTTCCCCAAGTTCGGCAACGACGATGACCGTGTGGACCAGCTGGCCAAGGATATGACCCACAAGGTCATCACCGAGCTGCGCAAGACCCCCACCTACCGCAATGCCATCCACACTCTGTCCATCCTGACCATTACCTCCAACGTGATGTACGGTAAGAACACCGGTGCTACCCCCGACGGCAGAGGCAACGGCGAGCCCTTCGCTCCCGGCGCCAACCCCATGCACAACCGTGAGGAAAACGGTGCTCTGGCCTCTTTGAACTCCGTGGCAAAAATCAGCTACGACGATTGCCGCGACGGTGTTTCCAATACCTTCTCCATCACTCCCGATACCCTGGGCAAGAGCGAGGGTGAGCGCAAGGGCAATCTGGTGTCCATTCTGGACGGCTACTTTGCCAAGAAGGCTCATCACATCAATGTGAACGTGATGAACCGTGAGACGCTGCTCAAGGCCTATGAGAATCCCGAAGAGTACCCCAACCTGACCATCCGTGTGTCCGGCTATGCGGTGAACTTCAACAAGCTGTCCCGCGAGCAGCAGCGTGAGGTCATCAGCCGCACCTTCCACGAGCGCATCTGATGCTTCGGGTACATTCCATACAGTCCCTTGGGACGCTGGACGGCCCGGGAGTGCGGTTTGTGGTATTTGTGCAGGGCTGTCATTTAAGATGCAAATGCTGCCACAATCCCGACACGTGGGACCCAAGGCAGGGAAATGAACTGCCAGTGGAGGAACTGGTCCGCCGTGCGGTGCGGTACAAGGAGTATTTCGGCACCGAGGGTGGCATTACCCTTTCCGGTGGCGAGCCGCTTTTACAGGCAAAGAGTGCATATAAGCTGTTTGACCTGTGCCATGAGAAGGGCATCAATACCTGCCTTGACACCTCCGGCTCTGTGCTCAACGAGGATGTGAAGAGACTTCTATCCGTGACCGACCGGGTGCTGCTGGATGTAAAGTATACCAACGATACAGACTATCGTGCCCACGTGGGATGCGGTTTGGAGCCGGTGCTGGATTTTCTCCACCTACTGAATGAACGGCACATCCCAACCACTCTGCGGCAGGTCATCATCCCAACGCTTAACGACAGTGAAAAAAATATCACGGCCCTGAAAAAAATCAGGGACGCGCATCCCTGTGTGGACAAAGTGGAACTGCTGGCTTTTCGCAAGCTGTGCCACACCAAGTACGAGGCACTGGATGTTTCGTTCCCGCTGGAGCATGTTCCCGAACCGACTCCCGAGCAGATGGATCGGCTGAATGCGCTGTTATAACGCATAATGAACAACCCCGATACCATCCAGGTATCGGGGTTGTTTCAATTGGCTGTGTTCTTTTTGCTTTTGCGGTATTGTGAAGGCGAGATCCCCATCCAGCGGCGGAAACTATCGCCGAAATAATTGCTGCCGGAAAAACCGCAGCGCTCGGCGATCGTTACCATGCTCAAATCGGTCTCCTTCAGCATCTGCGCGGCGGCCAGCAGACGGGTTTGGGTCAGATACTCGTGGAAACCAAAGCCGGTGAGCAGCTTAAAGCGCTTGGAAAAATAGGTTTTTTCCATGTTGGCCATCTGGGCAGCCGACTGCAGTGTCAGCGGTTCGGCGTAGTTTTCGCTGATGTAGCGTGCCACGCGCTGAATGTTGTCGGCGGTTTCCCCCGTACAGGGCGCGGTGGGCTTCCCATGCTGCAGGGCGCACAGCAGAATATCCTCCAGCAGATGGATCGCTACGGCGCTGGTGTAGGCGGTGCGGTTTTTCAGTTCCTGTTCCAGCAGGACCAAATCCTGTCGGACTTGGCGGCTGATATCGGCGGGCAGGTCCACACAGCCGCTGTGCAGCAGCCTGTCGAAATTGGAGCGGCCGATCAGGTCGATAAAGCGGTGCAAGTGCCTTTCGGAAAAATTGACCACATAGCGCTCGTAACCCTTGCGGCCGGAGGCCGTGGTGCGGTGCAGCATATCTCCGGGGATAAAGGCCAGATTGCCGGGCACCAGCTCGTAAACCCTGTGGCCCACGAAGTAACGACGCTGGCCCGCAAGAAGAAAATAGATCTCGTGTGACTTATGCGAGTGCATCTTGGCCATGCTCAGACCGGAACGGGAGGTGCTTTTATTGATGTAAATTCCCAGCGGTTTGTGTGACATGTGGCAGCCCTCCTTTGGCTGTATCATAACACACACGACGGGATATGGCAAGAAATCAGTATCAATAATTGAAAACAAACCAATGGATTGGTAGAATTGCCGACTTGATCCAATTACAATATGGTTGTAAAATAACACCGAAAGGATGCGAGGATTATGTCTGACGCAATTACGTCCGAAGTGATTGAGTTTGTTCCCGATCCCGAGCATTTTGATTTTGAACCTGTGGCGATGCCTGCGGTAGAGCAGAGCAAAAAACGATTCAACAGCATCAAGCCCGATATGAGCTATCCCGGCAAGGATCTGGATGCATGGAAGGTGGGCGCCCGTGAAAAGCTGCGTGCCCTGCTTGGTATGGATCAGTTTGAAAAGGTGGCTCCCGAACTGGAGATCGTCTATGAAAAGAAGGTGGAGGGTGCAACCGAGATCCGCTTCACCTTCCGCAGCGAGGACGGGTACCGGGTGCCCTGCCATCTGTTCCTGCCCGACGGTGTGGAGAATCCTCCCGTCATCATCTGTCTGCAGGGCCATTCTAAGGGCATGCACATCTCCATGGGGCGGCCCAAGTACCTGAATGATACAAAGAGCATCGAGGGCGGCGACCGTGACTTCTGTGTGCGCACGGTGAAAGAGGGCTTTGCGGCCATCGCCATGGAGCAGCGCAGCTTTGGCGAGGGCGGCCATCGCTTCTATGCCGATGCCGCGTAGCCCATGGTACATAAGTATTTAGGTTAAGAGAAAAAGGAGGAAAAGAACATGGCGTTTATCCATTCTGATTTCATGCTGAAGAACAAAACGGCGCAGAAGCTCTACCACGAATTTGCTGAGGGCCTGCCCATCATTGACTACCACTGCCACCTGTCTCCCGAGGTGATGGCAAAGGATCACCGCTTCCGCAACGCTACCGAGCTGTTTCTGGGCGGCGACCACTACAAGTGGCGTCAGATGCGCACCAACGGTATCGATGAGAAGCTCATCACCGGCGACGGGGATGACTATGACAAGTGGATGGCCTTTGCGCAGACCCTGCCCCTTTGCATTGGTAACCCCATGTACCATTGGACCCACCTGGAGCTCAAGCGTTACTTCGGCGTGGACGAGACCCTGACCCCCGCCACTGCCAAGGCCATCTGGGAGCAGGTCAATGCCTGCCTTGCCAAGGATGAATTTACCGCCCGGGGTCTGATCCAGCGCTCCAACGTAGAGCTGGTTTGCACCACCGATGCCCCCGGTGACACGCTGGAATATCACGAGCAGCTGAAAGACTTCCCTGTGCGGGTACTGCCTGCGTTCCGCCCCGACCTGAGCAAGGTGGACGGCAGCATTACAAAGCATATGGATTTCTTCCATGACCACGGTTGCCGTCTGTCTGACCACGCAGTGGACGACATGAAGCCTGAAACCTTGGAAACTTTAGTGTTCCTGGGCAAGGAGTATGCCAAGCGTGGCTGGACCATGCAGCTGCATGTGGGTGCGGTGCGCAACAACAACACCCCCATGTTTGAGCGCCTTGGTCCGGATACCGGCTACGACTGCGCCAACGATATGGAGATCGTTCACGGTCTTGCATGGCTGCTGGACGCGCTGGAAAAAGAGGATGCTCTGCCCAAGACCATTCTCTATAATCTGAATCTTAAGGACAACTACTCCATTGGCACCCTGATGGGCTGCTTCCAGAAGGCACCCGTGCCCGGCAAGGTGCAGTTTGGCTCCGGCTGGTGGTTCAACGACCAGCGCGACGGCATGGAGGCCCAGATGAAGGCCCTTGCCAACCTGTCCCTGCTGCCCCGTTTCGTGGGTATGACCACCGACTCCCGCAGCTTTGTGTCCTACCCCCGCCACGAATATTTCCGCCGCATCCTGTGCAACGTGCTGGGCCAGTGGGTGGAAGAAGGAGAATATCCCGCCGACTGGGAGACTCTGAAGCAGATCGTCACCGGCATCTGCTACCAGAACGCAAAGGATTACTTTCAGTTTTGAGCCAAAGGTGCAAGGAGATGAAGTGCACCAAGGACTATCTGACAGAATGCTTTAAGTGAGCATCATCTCTGAAAGGGGAGAGCACATATGATAAACCGTTATTTGCGCTTTCCGGGCGGAAAGGCGAAGGTGCTGACCTTTAGCTATGACGACGGTGTGGAGCAGGACATCCGCCTGATCGACATATTCCGACAGCACGGCTTAAAGGGCACATTTAACCTGAACTCCGGCTTGTTCGGACAGCAGGACAAGCACCGCCGTCTGACCGAGCAAGAGGTGCAGCAAGTTTATACCACCGATGTGTGCGAGGTGGCCTGCCATGGTGCCCGGCACGGTACGCTGGCTATTCTGGATACCGCGGTGGCAAGTCTTGATGTGCTGGATGACAGAAGAAATCTGGAGCGCCTGTTTGGACGGCAGATTCACGGTCTTGCCTATGCCAACGGTTCGGTAAACGAGGAAGTGGATAGTCTGTGCCGGAGTGCGGGCATTTGGTATGGCCGCACGGCCAAGTCCACAAAGGATTTTTACCTGCCGGAAAACTGGCTGCGCTTGCACCCCACCTGCCACCACAACAACGCTATGCTCATGGAGTTGGCGCAGCGTTTTATGGCATCAAATCCGGTGAAAAACCCCCAGCTGTTTCTGGTGTGGGGCCATGCCTATCAGTTTGACGACCGGAACAACTGGGACGTGATGGAACGCTTTGCCGATGAGATCGCCGGCAGGGATGACATCTGGTATGCCACCAACGAGGAAGTCTATCTTGCCTGGCGCGACTACAAGCGGCTGGAGTATTCCGCGGACGGGACCATGGTTTATAATCCGGGTCCCAGAAGCGTTTGGGTATACCAACCGGGTGTGGGAACTTATGAGATCAAGGCGGGACAGCTTTTACAGCAATAAAAATACCGCTCCGGATACGTAATGTATCCGGAGCGGTATTTTTACTGGTTACGCAAGCCACTGGCTTAGCCGGTGGTTATGACTTGTCTTGTTACAATGCTGGGTGCTCAGCCCGGGCTTTCAAACGCTCCCAGCGCCGATCCACCTCGTTCTGGATCTGCTGGCTTACGGATCGGTACTGTTCGCCGCGCAGATGCCGGGTCCGGCCCATCATGCCAAGCCAGTCCGCCACCGGGATCTTCTTCCCCTTGTGTTCTGGATCATAGGAAAGGGCGGTGTGGCCCTGCTCCACTTCGTACAAAGGGAAATAACAGCTGTCCACCGCGGCTGCAATGACCTTTCGTTCTGTGCCGGGTTGATCACCCCAGTTTAGAGGACAAGCGGACAGACATTTGACGTACGCTGTCCCGTGATGCAAAGCGTAATATTGCGCTTTCGCGGCCTTTTTGATGAAGTCTGTGGGGTCAGACTCCGCGGCGGTGGCCACGTAGGGTATTCCGGTGGCAGCCATGATCTGAGGCATGTCCTTGTGGAAGAAATCCTTACCCCACCGGTTTGGACCAAGGTGTGAGGTCGCACTTTTTGCCCCCATAGGGGTGGAGTAGGAGAGCTGATAGCCGGTGTTCATGTAGCCACCGTTATCATACTCGAACAGGATGACCGGATCGCCCCGAAGTGCCGTACCCAGAGCGGAACCCATGCCGATGTCCATGCCCCCGTCACCGCTGACCATGATAAAGGTGATGGGGCCGGGAGGCAGTTCGCCACGGGCCTGCCGCTGGTGATACATTTTGGCCAGACCTGCCAGAGTTGCCGCGCCGTTTTGGAACAGGTTGTGCACATAGGGAACCTTAAATGCCGTGTTGGGGTATCCGGTGGTTACCACCATGCCGCAGCCAGTTTGAAACAGGAGGACCACGTTGCCCTCAATGCCCCGCAGAAGCAGATTTACGTTGACCGGGATGCCGCAGCCGGGACAGGCGCCGTGGCCCGGTGCCAGCCGCTTGGGCATGGCGGTGGTATCCCGTACCGTGCCGCCCTTGACCATCACCCGTCCGTCCTCCTGCACGCACTGTGTCAGACCGGGGGAGGCGGTATCTTTTGTGACAGGCTTGAAGTAGGGGGTGGGGGTATAATCCGCACTGCCCGGGTCAGCGCCCAGATAATCAAACTGAGGAGCATGCTCATCATAGCACAGCTGCAGCAGCTCCATGGCATCTTTTTCGTAAAAATCACGGCCGCCCAAACCGTAAATACGGCTAAGCACCCGGGCGGTGATGCCGAACTGCTGCAGGGCGGCCCGGATCTCCAGAGACAGATTGCCGCCGCCTGCGCCGTAGCTGTCCTGACGGTCAGCCACCAAAATCGTTTTGGCCTGTTTGCACAGCTGGGCGACCTCCCGGGCGGGGAAGGGGCGCAGAACGCCAAGGGTAAATACTCCGACCTGTTTTCCCTGTGCACGCAGAGCATCTACGGCGGATTTGGCGGTGAGGTAGGCGGAGCCCAGCACAAACAGCAGCACGTCGGCATCCTGCACTTGATATCCCTTTACCATGCTCAATTCCCGTCCGGACAGGGAGGCATATTCCCGGAATACCTCGGGGATTTGGGTGCGTGCCTGCTCCATGGCCAGATGGAGCTGGTACTTGTTATTCAGCAGGTCCGGCTCGTTCATGTAGGAGCCGATGGTGACCGGGTTTTCCGGGTCTAACGCACTGGTACGCTCCGGGAGGGGGCCGATAAAGGCCCGCACATCCTCGCCCCGGGCAAACACATGGCAATTGCGCTTCTGGTGGCTGGTAAAAAAACCGTCAAAGGCAACGATGACCGGAAGAAGCAGCTTTTCTGCCAGCTTCAGGGCGCAAAGGTTACAGTCATAGACCTCCTGAGGAGAGTCGGCAAACAGGATCACCCAGCCGGTGTTCAGGGTGTACATCAGGTCGCTGTGGTCGCCCTTAATGGACAGCGGGCCGGACACGGTGCGGCACGCGATGTTCAGCACCATGGGCATCCGGGTGCCTGATTGGACCGGAAGCTGCTCCAGTGCATAGAGCAGGCCGTTGGCCGAGGTGGCATTGAATACCCGGCCACCTCCGACGGAGGCACCGTAGCAGATCCCGGCGGCGCTGTGCTCCCCTTCTGCGGGCATCAGTGCGATATTGTGCTGGCCGTCGGCACCCATTTGGTCCAGATGTTCCGCAATCTGGGTGGAGGGGGTGATGGGATAGTAGCCCATGACATGGTAGTTGATCTGTTTGGCGGCAAAGGCGGCCAGTTCATTGCCGCTTTCAAACAGCAGGCGCTGTTCCTTGAGCTCCATATTACATCAGCCCTCCGTCCACTCGTTTTTCGGTCAGGTAGGATTCTCCGGTGACCCACGGGTCGGCACCTGCCGGTTCAAAATCAATCTCCTGCGTGATCAGGTCCTTGTTGCGAACAAACCACCGTTTGTTCGGGTGTTCCCGTTCCTTTCCGGCCACCAGTGCGCCGGTGGGACATACATTGACGCAGCGCATACAGCCCTTGCAGTGGTGATAATCCAGACCACGATTCAGCATGGACGGGCGGTTGCGGTATGTTCCGGGCAGGAACTGAAAGACCATGTCCGGGCACGTAGAGTCGCACAGGCCGCAATGGATGCATTTTTCCGGGAGAAACAGCGGGATATATCCCTCGCGGGAGGGGGACAGGTCGTTGGAGAACGTGCTGCCGATGTGGGGATTAGCCCCGCCCAACGGTGCGTTGGCATACCCCCAGCGGCTTTTTATTTCCTGATAGGGGACGGTGGCGTAGCGGTCGTCGGGGGAGAAGTGCTGGCTGCGAACTTGCGCGAATCCAAGCTCCAGACCGGCCAGGTTAGCTTCCAGCGCGGAGGGATATTTTTTGCCCAGGGTGTTCGTGACCAGTTCCTTCGCCGCCTCGAGAGGGATAAAGCCGGATACCTTTACAATCGCTCCAAGCATTACCATATTCACCCTGCTTTTGCTGCGCAAAGCCAGCTCCAACCCATCCACACAGCAGATGGTACCGGCGTGCAGATGAAGCTGCTCACGCACATCGTTCGGGTCGGTGTTTGTGTTTACCAATACAGTGCAATCTTCTTCCACACCGGCGGTCACGGGCAAGGTATTGGCGAGTGCCGCGTGGAATATGACCAGAAGGTCAGGGCGCTCCACGGGACTGTTGTGCCGGATCTCCCGTTCCGGAGCGCTCCAGCGCACAAAGGATTTTACGGGTGAGCCACGTTTTTCGGAGCCATAGCTGGAAAAAGCTGATGCGTTCAACCCCAGATAAGCGGCACCGAGTTCACCCAACAGCTTTCCGCAAAGGTTGGCGCCGAGACCGCCAATGCTTTCCAGTCGAATTTCATAGCATCCATTCTCGCTTTGTTCAGGGAGGCGGACTGGATATGCCGCCTGCGTGTGATTATTTCTCATTTTAAATTCCCACCACCTTTTGGATAGGTTTTGCAAAAAAATATACCACTATGCGCCGAGTTGCCCCGGAATTTTATAAATGTAGTATAGGGACTTGCACCACGGCAATAGAGTAGGGGAGAGGTGAAAGGTATGCTCTCTGCATTGGTCTATTTGCTGAGCAACAGTCTGTTTTTTACCCTGCGCCTGTCCGGGGGTGGAGGGTCGTTCCCCAAGCCCCTCAAGCCGGAAGAGGAAAAACGATATTTGGAGCGGCTGGCGAAGGGAGACATGGAGGCGCGGAATGTGCTCATTGAGCGTAACCTGCGTCTGGTGGCACACATTATCAAGAAATACTATGCCCAGTCGGGGGAACAGGAGGATCTGATCTCCATTGGCACGATCGGCCTTATCAAAGGAATATCCACGTTTAAACCGGACAAAAATGTGAAGCTGGCGACCTACTGCAGCAGGTGTATTGAAAACGAAATTCTAATGCACTTCCGATCCCAGCGCAAGCTGCAGGGGGAGGTGTCACTGTCCGACACATTGGATAACTATAATGAGGGGAATTCCCTGTCTCTGATGGACGTGATCAGCGTGGACGATACCATGCTGGAAGATTTGGACACCCGGGATGCCTGTGCCAAGGTGCGCCGTTGCGTGCGCAGCTGCCTGACGCCCCGGGAGGAGGCCATCATCACCATGCGCTACGGACTGGATGACAAGCCGCCCCGCACTCAGCGGGAAATAGCGGACAAATGCGGTATTTCTCGGTCTTATGTATCGCGTATCGAAAAGAGGGCGCTGAAAAAGCTTGAGGAGGCTATGGAGGAGAAAATGTGAAAAGATTAACAAAAAATCGTGAAAAATTTAACGCAAATGTGTTGGGTTGTGCAAATGCAACAATTCGACAAAAAGTGGGTTGCTTTTTTGTGAGAATGTGCTATAATAAGGCTCGTGAAAGAACTGCCTGATGGGCAGTTCCGTTATACATATGTATAGCGGAAAAATATGATTGGAGGAACAAACTATGAAGAAGAGACTCGCGCTGATCCTGGCCGGCGCTATGATGCTGGCCTCCCTGACCGCTTGCGGCACTGCCGGAACTGCTTCCGGCTCCGGTTCCGCCTCCGGCGAAGCCCCTGTTGAAGAAGCCAAGATCACCCTGGCTACCGGCGGTACTTCCGGTACCTACTACGCTGTTGGCGGCGCTATGCAGACCGTTCTGAACGAGAAGCTGGCTCTGTCCGACCTGAACGTGACCTCTACCGGCGCTTCCAAGGTCAATGTCAACATGATCACTGACGGCGAGGCTGAGATGGCCATCCTGCAGTCCGACGTTATCTCCTACGCTCACACCGGTACCAACACCTTTGCTGAGACCGGCGCCGAGGACAACGCCCTGTGGATCGCCGGCCTGTACAACGAGACCGTGCAGATCATCGCCACCCCCGACATCACTGACGTGTCCCAGCTGCGCGGCAAGACCGTGTGCATGGGCGACGTTGGCTCCGGCACCTGGATCAACGCTGAGCAGGTCCTGGCCGCTTACGGCATGACCGCTGATGACGTGAATGCCGTGTCCGGCTCCTTCCAGGACGGCGTGGACGGCATCAAGGACGGCAAGATCGACGCCGCCTTCACCGTGGCCGGCGCTCCCACCACTGCTATCACCGACCTGGCCACTGCCAACGAGTTCAGCCTGATCTCCCTGACCGATGAGGCTCTGGCCTACATCGCCGAGAACTTCCCCTTCCTGGTTCAGGATAACCTGCCCGCCGGCACCTACACCGGTATCGATGAGGAGACCAAGTGCGTCGCCGTTCAGGCCGCTCTGGTTGCTTCCAAGGACGTGTCCGAGGACGTGGTGTATGAGCTGCTCAAGGCCATGTTCGACAACGCCGACTCTCTGAAGGCCGCTCACGCCAAGTTCGAGTACCTGGATGCCGCCTATGCCGCCAAGGGCACTGTGCCTCTGCATCCCGGCGCTGAGAAGTACTACAAGGAAATCGGCATCATCGAGTAATTTCTCATCGTGCGAATTTCCTGCGGACGAGTAAAGGTGGTCGCCGCGATAATATTGATTATCGCGGCGACCCTTTTTATGGGTATTTTTTGGCCCAAGCACTATCTCACGGTCAAAGACCGTGACACGGGAGAGCTGTATGCCCGCTACCCCATGGGGGAGGGAGACCGCTTTTCCATCGAATTCAAGCACTCGGTGAACCTCAGCCCGGTGATCGATATTTACGAGATCCAGGGCGGGGACATCTATGTGGAAGAGACCGTGTATTACCACTTTGGCGCCGGTGTCCAGACCCAGCTCAACGAGGGGGAGACCCTGAGCTATGGGGAGGACGGCTCTATGATCGTGAGCAATATCCATCAGCAGCGCAACAACGTGCAGTATATCGTGGGGACGCTCTATGACCATATCCTTACGGTGAACGAACAGCAGGTCAATCTGCGCCGACTGTGTGGGAAAAACACAAAGGTCTGCTTTAACTATGAGTTCTTGTGGTTCTGAAAAAAGAAAGAAGGAGGAAGTTATATATGTCTGATGTCGTCAACACTTCCGGTCAGGTCGACGTTGGCACCGCTGCTGACGTAGACGCCATTATGAAGAAGTACGACCGCGAGTCCAACACCCGCGTCTGGACCGGTATCCCGGGCATGATCCTGCGGGTTCTTATGGCATTCTTTTCGCTCTATCTGATTTGGATGAATCTGTTTGCCACCTCAGACGAGCGGTTCCGCCGCCCTCTGTTCCTGGGCATCGTCATTATCGCTGTGTTCCTGTTCTACCCCATGAAGAAGGGTGGGGTAAAGAAAGCCAACTATGTCCCCTGGTATGACATCCTGCTGGCCGCGGCCGGCTCCTTCAGCTTCTTCTTCTACAGCGTCAATCTGGAGAAGATCGTTGATCTGGGCTCCCGTATCAACAAGGGCTTCCTGGTTGGTCCCGGCTTTGGAGACGGCCTTTTCAAGGACGGTATCCCCCTGCTGGTGATTTTCGGCATCGTAGGCATCCTGGTGCTGGTGGAATGCTGCCGCCGCGTGGTGGGCCTGCCCATCATCTTCGTGGCCACTGCTTTCGTGCTGTATGCCTTTATCGGTGCGGAAAAGTCCCTGGTTTCCGTGGTGTTCAACCTGTTCTATACCACTACCGGTGTTATTGGTACCCCCATCGGTGTGTGCTCTACCTACATCGTTCTGTTCGTCATCTTCGGTGCTTTCCTTGAAGCCACCGGCATTGCCGCGTTCTTCATTGACTGCGCCAACGCTCTGGCCGGTGCTGCTACCGGCGGTCCCGCCAAGGTGGCTGTTATCTCCTCCGCTCTGTGCGGCATGGTGTCCGGCTCCTCCGTGGGCAACACCGTGACCACCGGTTCCGTTACCATCCCCCTGATGAAGAAGACGGGCTATCCCGGCGAATTCGCCGGTGCCGTTGAGGCTGCCGCCTCCACCGGCGGTCAGATCATGCCCCCCATCATGGGCGCTGCCGCCTTCCTCATGGCGGAGATGACCAACAACACCTATTCCTACATCCTGGTCCGCGCCATCCTGCCTGCGGCCCTGTACTTCACCGGCATCTTCCTTATGGTCCACTTCAAGGCCAAGAAGATGGGGCTGAAGGGTCTGCCCAAGGAGGACCTGCCCAAGATCAAGGACATTCTGCCCAAGATATATCTGATCATCCCCCTGATCGTTCTGGTTTATATGATCATCGACGGCAAGACCATGGCTGCCGCCGCCGTGTACTCCATCTTCTACACCATCACCGTGTGTCTCATTAACCGTGAGCCCACCATGTGGAAGAAGATCGTGCTGACTATCCCCCTGCTGCCCATGCTGGTGCTGACCTTCTTTGAAACTCAGGTCACCACTGCACTGAACGCAACCTCCTTCTTTGAGGGTGTGCGTTTCGTGCTCAGCAACGGCATGGAGGTCAAGTTCTCCACCGTGATGATGGTCGTCTACATGGTCCTGACGGTCCTCACCTTGTTTATCAGCAAGGACAACCAGAAGCAGCTGGGCACCTTCGTGGACGCGCTGGAGGGCGGCGCCAAGAGCTGCCTGTCCGTGGCTGTGGCCTGCGGTATCGCGGGTATCATCGCCGGCGTGGTCACTATGACCGGTCTGGGTCAGGTGCTGATCTCTGCCATCGTGGGCATCGCCGGTGATGAGCTGATCATTGCCTTGGTGCTGACCATGCTGTGCTGTATCGTGCTGGGCATGGGCGTTCCCACCACCGCCAACTACGTCATCATGGCCACCACCTGTGCTCCCATCCTGGTCACAGGTATGAAGATGGAACTGATCGCCGCCCACATGTTTGTGTTCTACTTCGGCATCGTGGCCGACATCACGCCTCCCGTGGCTCTGGCCGCCTACGCCGGCTCCGCCATTGCCAAGGCACCTCCCATGAAGACGGCGTTCAACGCCACCCGATTGGCCATTGCTGCCTTTATCGTGCCCTATATCTTTGCATTCAACAACGCCATGCTGTTCATCAATACCACGCCTTTTGAGGTTGTTCAGGTGGTCATCAGCTCCTTTGTTGGTATGTTCCTGATCTCCTCCGGTCTGATGGGCTATATGACCCGGGATCTGAACGGCATCATGCGCACCATCTGCGTGATCGGCGGTCTGTGCCTCATCATCCCCGGCACTGTCACCGATGTGGCGGGCATCGCCGTTCTGGTCATCATGCTGGCTATCCAGTGGTGGCAGGGCAAGAAAATTGCCATTGCCAAGTAAATTTCATACTCAGCACTCAAAACAACGGCGCAAACGCGCCGGTGTTTTTCTGTGACCCGGTTGCAAATGCGGGCTGTATTTGATAAAATGAAGTATAACTTTGCGTGAGGTGCTGTGCACATGTCTTTCCTTACTGATGTTTCCATCGACGGTCTTGCTCTGTGGGTGGTGGCCCTCATCTGTCTGGGCGTATTTCTGGCTGGTTTTATGGATGCCATCGCCGGGGGCGGGGGCATTATCTCCCTGCCCACCTACCTCATGGCCTTTCACGGCCTCCCGTTTTATTACGCTTTTGGCGCCAATAAGCTGTCCAGTTGCGTGGGGACGTTCTTTTCCACCGCCCGGTTTGTAAAAAACGGACTTGTGGAGTGGAAGCTGTTTGCCCCTTCCGTTGCTTTTGCCCTGTTGGGCTCGGCGGGGGGGACGTGGCTTCAGCACCATACCCCCGATGCGGTCCTTAAGTACATGCTGCTGGTGGTGCTTCCGGTGGTAGCTCTCGTTACCCTGAAAGGGCGGGACTGGCCGGATGAGCCGGAGCCCATGGAATTTAAGAAGCAGGCCCTTATTGTCTGGGCGGCGGCACTGATCATCGGCGCTTATGACGGTTATTACGGGCCGGGTACTGGCACTTTCCTTATGATCACCTTTGTGCGGTTAGCAAAGCTGGATACCCGCCATGCCGCAGGAGGTGTGAAGGTAATTAACCTGTCGTCCAATGTGGGCAGTCTGGTCACCGCGGTGGCGGCCGGGTATGTCTATTGGCGGGTTGGGCTGATCGCAGCCGTGGCTTCTATTGTCGGCCACTACATCGGGGCAGGCCTTGCCATTAAGAATGGCAGCAAGCTGGTGCGCCCCGCGGTTGCGGTGGTGCTGATCCTCCTTGTACTCAAGGTGGGGAGCGAACTGCTGTTCCCTGAATTCTGGGGCTAATAAAGTGTTGAATGTCCGCTGCACAAAGCAGCGGACATTCTTTTTTGGGGCAAACGGCATAGATTGATACAAACAGGAGGGGGAGTGGTATGCTGGGTGTGCTGTGTCCGGGACAGGGGAGAATAAAGGTGGAACGGCGCGAAATTCTTGGCCTTCCTGTCCTCTGGGTCTATGTGCCTTTGGGTGGATATTGGGAAAAGCACAGATTGGCTCGGGCAGAGCATTTGCTGCTTCGACAGGGTGTGCGGCGGCTTCTGCCTTTGCGGGATGCGCCGGGGTGGAAACCGTCTTTGCCCGAAGCAGACCCGCTGCCACTGTACCGTGCTATTGCAGACAGAATCGTTCTGGCGGTGTTGAAACGCGGGGAAAAGGAACCTTGTTGTGCGACAGTGGCACTGGCGGGGGAACAGGTGGACGCAGACCTGGCCCGAACAGCCCGGTTGCTTTGTCCCCGTGTGCGTACGTTGCTGCTGGAGGTGGGATATGGTGGGGAACGGCTGGCCCGGGAGCTTTACTGGGAATTTGGTGCGCCGGTGGGAATCGGCGGACAGGCGGATGTGTGCGTGCGGTTCAGCGGTGCATCACGACCCGGTGAATTGGTGTTGTGCGGCAAACCGGAACTGTTGGGACTGAAGTTGGAGTTGCCGGGGATTTGCCTGCCGGAGCAGGTAGAAGCGGTGCCTGTGCTCAGTGCCCTGTGGCAAGCGGGGAAAATAAATGCGTCAGATTTGTTTGTATGTGATAAAAACGGTGCGAGTTTACAATAAATTTCTTGACATCCGGTGACAAACAGTCTATAATGTGTCACGCTCTATACTCATGCCCATTTCTTTATTATAATGTATATAGCCGACCCGAAAGGCGGGTGCGGCGGGAAAGGTGTGCAACGATTATGGCTAAGGCATACAAGCTCAGCCCCGCGCGGCTGAAGGAACTGCAGGAGGAAATGACCTACCTGAAAACCGTCCGGGAGAAGGAAGTGGCCGAGCTGATCAAGGAGGCCCGATCCTTTGGTGACCTGTCTGAGAACAGCGAATACGACGAGGCCAAGAACGAGCAGGGCAAGCTCTATTCCCGCATTGCCCAGCTGGACGAGATCCTGTCCAACTACGTGGTCATCGAAGAAGAGACTGAGGGCGACTACGTTCGCCTTGGCTGCACCGTGAAGGTGCTGGACAAAGAGTTTGACGAGGAGACCACATATAAGATTGTTGGTTCTCAGGAAGCCGACCCCATGAACGGTGCCATCTCCGAGGATTCTCCCTTTGGCAAGGCTCTGCTGGGCAAGACCGCGGGTGAGGACGTGGTGGTAGATGCTCCCGGCGGCGCTGTGGAGTACAAGATCATCAGCGTGGAGAAGTAAGACAGATAGGAGTTTGCACAATGGCTGAACAGAAGAACAACCAGAACCAGCAGCCGGAGATGAACCTGAGCCAGCTGCTTCAGATCCGCCGCGACAAGCTCAAGGAGCTGCAGGAAAGCGGAAACGACCCCTTCCAGATCACCAAGTACGAGGTGGATAACCACTCTGCCAACATCAAGGAAAACTTTGACGCTCTGGAGGGCAGCGACGTGTCCATCGCCGGCCGCCTCATGTCCAAGCGCGGCATGGGCAAGGTGTCCTTCTGCGACCTGCAGGATAAGTCCGGCCGCATTCAGATCTATGCCCGTAAGGACGACATGGACGAAGCAGTCTATAACCGCTTTAAAAAGTACGACATCGGCGACATCGTGGGCATCAAGGGCGAGGTGTTTCGCACCCAGCGCGGCGAGATGTCCGTGCGGGTGAAGGACGTTACCCTGCTGTCCAAGAACCTGCTCCCCCTGCCTGAGAAGTTCCACGGCCTGACCAGCACCGAGCTGCGTTTCCGTCAGCGCTACGTGGACCTGATGGTCAACCCCGATGTGAAGCGTAATTTTGTCATCCGCTCTCAGTTTATCAAGTTCATGCGCAACTATCTGGACAACATGGACTATATCGAGGTGGAGACCCCCGTTCTGAACACCATTGCCGGCGGTGCCTCCGCCCGGCCCTTCATCACCCACCACAATACGCTGGACATCGACATGTACATGCGCATTGCCACCGAGCTGCCCCTGAAGCGGCTCATTGTGGGCGGCATGGAGCGTGTGTACGAGATCGGCCGCATTTTCCGAAACGAGGGTATGGACCCCAAGCACAATCCCGAGTTCACCACCGTGGAGCTGTATCAGGCTTATGCCGACTTCCATGATATGATGGACATTGCCGAGGGCATTCTCTCCGGCGCGGCCAAGGAGATCCTGGGCACCTATGAAGTGGAGTGGATGGGCGAGAAGATCGACCTGACCCCCGGCTGGCGCCGCCTGACCATGGTGGACGCGGTCAAGGAGTACGTGGGCATCGACTTTGGTGCCATTCCCGACGATGCCGAGGCGGTTGCCGCTGCCAAGGCCATCGGCGTGGAGCTGGCGGATGCCGCGGAAAAGACCTGGGGCAACGCCCTGTACGCCTGCTTCGACCAGCGGGTAGAGGAGAAGCTGATCCAGCCTACCTTTATCACCATGTACCCTGTGGAGGTCTCTCCGCTGACCAAGCGCTCTCCCGTTGATCCCCGCCTGACCGAGCGCTTTGAGCTGTTCATCTGCCACAGCGAGCTGGCCAATGCCTACTCCGAGCTGAACGACCCCATCGATCAGCGTGCCCGCTTCCAGAAGCAGGTGGAGCAGCGCGAGCGTGGCGACGACGAGACGGAGATGATGGACGAGGATTTCCTCACCGCGCTGGAATACGGCATGCCTCCCACGGGCGGCATGGGCATGGGCATCGACCGCTGCGTCATGCTGCTTACCGGCCAGGACACCATCCGCGAGGTCATCCTGTTCCCCACTATGAAGCCGCTGGACTAATAGGTTATAATCGCCCAAGGCATCTAAGATGTCTTGGGTGATTTCATAGGTAAAACCGCAGCTTGGGAGGACTGTATGAAAACTGAGAAGAACATTCTAATCGCATTCGTATTAAATCTTGCCTTTTCCGTTTTTGAGTTTGTGGGCGGGATGCTGACCGGCAGCGTGGCCATTGCATCCGATGCGGTGCACGATCTTGGGGACGCGGCCAGTATCGGGCTGTCTTATTTTCTGGAAAAGAAAAGCAAGCGGCAGCCCGATGAAACCTATACTTACGGGTATGCCAGATACTCGGTGATCGGCAGCATGATCACCACGCTGATCCTTTTGCTCGGTTCTGTTTTGGTGATCTGTAACGCAGTCGGCAGATTGATCGAGCCTGCGCCGATCCATTATGACGGCATGATCGTTTTTGCGCTGGTCGGTGTTTGTGTGAATTTTGGGGCGGCTTTCGTTACCCGTGAGGGCGGCTCACTGAACCAGAAGGCGGTCAATTTGCATATGCTGGAAGATGTGCTGGGTTGGGCGGTGGTGCTGGTTGGTGCCATTGTAATGCGATTTACCGATTTTGTGTGGCTCGACCCGCTCATGTCCATTGGAGTGTCGGTATTTATTCTTGTGAATGCGGTGAGCAACCTGAAGGAGGGCCTTGATACCTTCCTTGAAAAAATACCGCACGGTATTGATGTGGGGCAGATCAAAGAGCATGTTTCTGCCATCGACGGAGTCCTTGACGTTCATCACATCCATATTTGGAGCATGGACGGGCAAAACAACTATGCAACCATGCACGTTGTGACAAATTCCGACTCGCACCAAATTAAGGAGGCGATCCGTGAGGAACTACGGGAACATGGTATCGGTCACGCGACACTGGAGCTGGAAGCGGAAAACGAGCACTGCCATGAAGCGCACTGTCATGTGGATGTTCAGCTGGTGGCAGGACATCACCACCATCACCATCACTAAAAAAGCCTGTGTATCCGCATGCGGATACACAGGCTTTTGCTTGCGCCCAAAAGAAACCCTTGACAAGTGCAATTCTTTATTATAATGTATAAACGCATTTTGCTTGACAAGCGCCCTTATATGGCTTTACCATATAAGCGATTGGAAGACTGCTGAGCGGACGGAGGTGGGCTTTGTGAGACTGATTGCTAAGGTATTGGGGAAAAAAGCTTGGAATCCTACACGGATGATCGCAGTGGGATTTGCAGCGGTGATCCTGCTGGGAACGCTGTTGCTCCGCCTGCCTTTTGCGGTGCGCAGCGGTCAGGCAACATCTTGGTTGACCTGTCTGTTCACCGCCACCTCTGCCACCTGTGTGACCGGACTGGTGCAGGTGGACACCTTTCTGCATTGGAGTGGCTATGGGCAAGCGGTGCTCTTGATGCTGATCCAGCTGGGGGGTCTGGGTTTTGTGACCCTGTTGTCGCTGGTGTCCTTTGCGTTGGGCAGTCGTATCGGACTGTCTCAGCGAATGGTGATGGCCTCCGCACTGAATCTGCCAACTACCGCCGGAGCGGTGCGGGTAGTGCGCCATGCGCTCGCTGGCACATTCCTTTTCGAAGGTGCAGGAGCACTGATACTGAGTACCCGCTTTATACCGGTGTTTGGCTGGGGGAGAGGAATTTGGTTTTCCCTGTTCCACAGTGTATCCGCTTTCTGTAACGGTGGTTTTGACCTGATGGGAGAGTACAGCGGTGAATACTCCAGTTTGGTTGCGTTTAGGAACGACCCCGTGGTACTGCTGACCATCGTGGTCCTGATCGTTGTCGGCGGTTTGGGCTTTTTCGTCTGGGAAGACATCATAGAAAAAAGACGATGGGACAAGCTTTCCCTGTACTCCAAGCTGGTGCTTACCATCACTGCAGGTCTGATCGTATGCGGCACGGTGTTTTTCTTGTGGATGGAGGGGGACAATCCCGCCACATTGGGAGCGATGACCGGGGGCGAAAAGGTGCTCAATGCCCTGTTCCAATCCGTGACCCTGCGTACCGCGGGTTTTGCTACGCTGGATCAGGGGGCGCTGAGTGAGAGCGGCGCGGTCTTTTCCACGATCCTCATGCTCGTCGGTGGATCTTCCGGCTCTACGGCCGGCGGATTGAAGACGGTTACGGTGGGTGTGCTGCTTATAGCTCTGTGGGACAGTCTCCGGGGCAGAGAGCGGGTGGTCCTCTGCGGCCGCACCATTTCTGCACGCCGGGTGCTGGATGCCATGACACTGAGCCTGACGGTCAGCATCCTGTTTGTGAGCGGGGCCATGGTGCTGTCTATGACAGAAGGAATGCCTTTCATTCCCGCCGCCTATGAGGCGGCCTCGGCGCTTGGAACGGTGGGCCTGTCAATGGGGGCGACCCCCGGCTTGAGTGCTGCAGGCAGTTTACTGATCATTTTGTTTATGTATATGGGAAGAGTTGGTATCCTGTCCTTCTCGGTGGCATTTATGGCCCGACGACAGGGGGCCGAAAAGCTGCGCTATCCTACGGTGGAAGTGCTTATTGGTTGACAGGGAGAGGAGCTGCACATGAAAAGCTTTTTTATAATCGGCTTGGGCCGCTTTGGTATGGCGCTAGCACTGCGCCTGCGAGAGCAGGGGCACGAGGTGCTTGGTATGGATGTGCGCAAGGACAAGGTACAGGCGGTGGCCGATGTACTGACTCAGGCGGTGATCGGCGATGCCCGAGACCCGGACGTGCTGCGGGATGTTGGTGCACGTAATTTCGACTGTGCCGTGGTGGCCTTTTCCGCAGACGTGGGAGACAGTGCCCTAATCACACTGAACCTGAAAGAGCAGGGTGTGGCCCGTGTGGTCAGCAAGGCCAGCAGCGCGGTCCATCGAAAGGTGTTGGAAAAAATCGGTGCCGATCAGGTGGTCTTTCCCGAGCAGGAGATGGCGCTGCGATTGGCGCACAGCCTGTCCAACGGCGATATTCTGAACTTTATAGAGCTGTCTAATGAATACTCCATGGTGGAGCAGCGCGTGCCCCAAAGCTGGGCAGGCCACTCCCTTGTAGAGTTGAATATCCGCGCCAAGTACCATTTGAGCGTCATTGCGGTGCGCCGGGAAGATGGCATGACCATTTCTCCGGGCAGAGACTTTGTATTCCAAACGGAGGATTGCATGGTGGTACTGGGTCGCAATGAGGATATTCGAGGGCTGGAGGGACTGTGATGGAACAGATCACCAGCCGGAAAAATCCTCTCATTACCCACATCCGCAAGCTGATCAGTGATCGCGCTTACCGCAGGGAAAGCGGTGAATTTCTGGGTGACGGAACAAAAATGCTGGAAGAAGCGGTGCGCTGGAACGCACCACTGACCTGTGTGGTACACAGCACTGGGACACAGTTGCCGACCCTGCCCGCAGGAGTGCGGGTGGTGCAGGTGCCAGAGGATGTTATGGCCTCTATTTCGCCCATGAAGGCCCCGCAGGGGGCTTTGTTCCTGTGCGGCATGCCGGGACAGGATGTGCCCCAAAAACTGCCCGGCCAGCGTTATATGGTGCTGGACGGGGTGCAGGACCCGGGGAATGTGGGCACCATCTGGCGCACGGCAGATGCCCTTGGGACAGATGGCTTGATTCTGACGGGGGAATGTGCCGACCCGTGGAATTGGAAGACGGTGCGGGCTACCATGGGTGCCTGCTTCCGACTGCCGGTACACGAAGTAAAACGGCAGGACCTCCCCGCTCTGTTGGAGCGGTCCGGCCTGCCGTTGTATGCGACTGCACTGAGAGAGGATACCCTCGACCTGCGTGACGCGGACCTGAGCCGCTGCGCCGTGGTCATCGGCAGCGAGGGCAGGGGGGTATCCGAAGAAATGCTCGCCATGAGCAAAAAGACCCTGAAGATCCCTATGCGGGAGCGGTGTGAATCGCTGAATGCCGCAGCCGCCGCTGCGGTGGTGCTGTGGGAGATGGCCCGCTGACAAAAAACGAGAGGAGGACGCAAGGTGTCATCACTGAAATACTGGCTGTGGCTGGCTACGCGCAGGGGCGTGGGTGTGCAGGGGATGCACACGGTGCTGGACCATTTCGGAACACCGGAGCGGGCCTTCTTTGCAGACCCGGAGGAGTATCAGTTATTGTCACCCGGGCTGAGCCGTGCCTTGCAGGACCGCTCCATGTCTGAGGCTGATAAAGTGTTGGCCGACTGTGACCGGCTGGGCATCCGCATTATGACCCTGCAGGATGCCGACTACCCGGAGCGGCTGCGTCAGCTGGATGACGCGCCCTGCGTGCTCTATCTGAAAGGAAAGCTGCCCGACTTTGACGAGGAGGTAGCCGTTGGCATCGTAGGCACACGGGAGGCCACCGAGTACGGAAAGACCGTGGCAAAACGACTGGGACTTGAACTGGCCCGGGGCGGCGCACTGGTGGTATCCGGTATGGCGGCGGGAATCGATACCTGCGCTGTGCGCGGGGCCCTTCAGGGCGGAAAAACGGTAGTCAGCGTGGTAGGCGGCGGTATCGACGTGCCCTACCCGTGGGCCAACCGCTTTTTGTACGAGGATGTGGCCGCATCCGGACTGCTTATGAGTGAGTATCCTCCCGGAACGGAGAATCTGGGCAGTCACTTCCCGGTGCGCAACCGCATCATCAGCGGCCTGTCGCTGGGGGTGGTCGTGGTGGAAGCGCCGGAATTTAACAGCGGCGCCCTGATCACCGCGGAGCGGGCGCTGGAACAGAACCGGGACGTGTTCGCCGTGCCCGGCAATGTGGACGCGGTCAACAGCCGAGGTTGCCTGCGTTTGATACAGCAGGGGGCCAAACCGGTGCTGTCCGCGGAGGATGTTCTGGTGGAATACCGGGACCGCTACCCGGTCAAACTGGCCCGGGTGCCCAGGCTGACTGCGCAGGAAGAACAGCAAAGGCTGGAGGCAATTTCGAATCCGGAGCCGGCCGTTCGACAAAAAACCACTGTTGACAAGGGAAAAGACAGGGAATATAGTATCGTCAAGCGCAAACCGGACGGCTTTACCGACGATGAGCTGGCCATTCTCCACGCCATGCAGGGAAAAACCTGTCAGGCGGACGAGCTGGTGGAGCGCACCCAGATCCCGGCCAAGCGGGTGCTGTCAGCCCTGACCATGCTTCAAATCGGGGGCTGTGTGGCGGAAAAGCCGGGCAAGCGGTTTGTTTCCCTGGTGGAACTGGAAGAGGAATAAAAACGCCCGTCCCTTTGCGGGACAGGCGATTGGAGGATAATATGGCAAAGACCAATCTGGTGATCGTGGAGTCACCGTCCAAGGCGAAAACCATTGGCAAATATTTGGGCCCGGAGTACGAGGTCAAGGCCTCCATGGGCCATGTGCGTGACCTGCCCAAAAGCAAGATCGGTGTGGATATTGAGCAGGACTTTCGGCCCGATTACCAGCCTATCAAGGGTAAGGAAGACACCATCAAGGACCTGAAGAAGGCGGCCAAGGCCAGCAAGAACGTCTACCTTGCAACCGACCCGGACCGCGAGGGTGAGGCCATCTCCTGGCATTTGAAGGAGCTGCTGGATATCCCGGACGAGAAGACCTACCGCGTGACCTTTAACGAGATCACCAAGCGGGTGGTCACCGAATCCATCGCCGCACCCCGGCCCATCGACTCCAACCTGGTGGATGCCCAGCAGGCCCGGCGCGTGTTGGACCGCATCGTGGGTTATCAGCTGTCCCCGCTGCTGTGGAAGAAGATCCGCCGTGGCCTGTCTGCCGGCCGTGTGCAGTCTGTGGCCACCCGGCTTGTGGTGGAGCGGGAGGAGGAGATCCAGGCCTTCCAGAGCCAGGAGTACTGGACGCTGGAAGCCGACCTGTCCCGCATTGCCCCTAATCTGGGTGATTTTAAGGCCCAGTTCCACGGCAAGGACAAAAAGATGGAGCTGGACAGCGAGCAGCAGGCTGAGCAGGTGGTCAGTGCTGTGAAGGATGCGCCCTTTACCGTGGCAAAGGTCAAGCGGCAGGACAAGAGCCGCCAGCCCGCCCCTCCCTTTACTACCTCTACCCTCCAGCAGGAGGCGTCCCGCAAACTGAATATGACCCCTGCCCGCACCATGTCCATTGCCCAGCAGCTGTACGAGGGCATTGACATCTCCGGTGAGGGCACCGTGGGTCTGATCACTTACATGCGTACTGACTCTCTGCGCCTGTCTGACGAGGCGCCGGCTCAGGCCAAGGAGTTTATCCACAGCCGCTACGGCGCGCAGTATTATCCGGAAAAGACCCGCCGCTTTAAGACCAAGTCCGGCGCGCAGGATGCCCACGAAGCCATCCGTCCTTCCGATGTGACGCTGGTGCCCGAGGACATCCGCAAGGACCTGACCGGAGAGCAGTACCGCCTTTACAAGCTGATCTGGAGCCGTTTTCTGGCCTGTCAGATGGCCAACGCGGTGTATGACAGCGTGTCCATTGATGTGGAATCTGCGGGCTATCTGTTCCGAGCCAACCATTCTTCTGTGAAGTTTGGCGGCTTTACAGCTGTTTATGAGGAAGGGAAAGACGAGGAAGAAGAGGTCGCTCAGTCGCCCCTGCCCGACCTGAAGGAGGGGGAACGGGTCCGGTTGGCCGAGATCAAGAAGGCCCAGCACTTTACCCAGCCCCCCGCCCGGTATACCGAGGCTACCCTCATCCGTGCGCTGGAGGAAAAGGGCATTGGCCGTCCTTCTACCTACGCACCTACCATCTCCACTATTCTGAATCGTGAGTATGTGGTCAAGGAGAGCAAGTATCTGCGTGCCACCCCGCTGGGTAAGGGTGTGACTGCGTGGATGAAGAAGTACTTTGACAATATCGTAGACGTGGGCTTCACCGCCGACATGGAAAAGCAGCTGGACGGCGTGGAGCACGGCGCAGTGGCATGGAAGGACATCCTGCGAGGCTTCTACGGCGGCTTTGAGGAAAAGCTAAAGGTGGCGGAGGAGGGTGAGCGCCAGCAGATCGAGGCGGAGGTTTCCGAAGAGGTCTGCCCCGACTGCGGACGCAATCTGGTGGTCAAGTCGGGTCGGTTTGGCCGTTTCCTGGCCTGCCCCGGCTATCCCGAGTGCGGCTTTACCATGCCGCTGGTGGTGGAGATGCCCGGCAAGTGCCCCGGCTGCGGCAGCCGTATCCTCAAGCGCACCAGCCGTAACGGCCACACCTACTATGCCTGCGAAAAGGGCAAGGAATGCCCCTGGCGCGGTGTCAGCGCCGAGGGTGGCGAGCTGATCGGCTTTATGACCTGGGACGTGCCGGTAAAGGACAACTGCCCCGTGTGCGGCCGCACCATGTTCAAGAAGTCCGGCCGCGGCGCCAAAAAGCCCTTCTGCATCCATGAGGACTGCTCCAACTTCACCCCGGAGGACAAGCGCGGCGGCTGGAAAAAGCCTGCCGCCGATGCCGAGGGGGAGAAGAAGACAGCTAAAAAGACTGCGGCGAAGAAGCCCACTGTAAAAAAGTCTGCGGCAAAGAAAACCACCGCGAAAAAGACCACCAAGAAAGCGCAGAGTTAAGGCCACAGCAGACCGTTCAGCTCCCGGGACAGGGAGAAGGCGGCCTGGAATACGGCCTCCTGTTGCGCACTGTGCTCAAGCTCCAGCTCGCCCAGCAGGTCGTCTAGATTTTTCTTTCCCGCGGCATCCAGCCGGGTGCGCAGGCTTTCCTCCTGCTGCTTGGCGCAGCGGGAGAAATCGGCATATTCCGGGTCTTCCATCAGACTGCCCATGCGGCGGGTGACGGCAAACTGATATAGGGCGAGCATTAAGTCGGTCACTAAGATACCTCCAAATATGTATATTATATACATGTTATACACGAATAAAACATTCATGTCAAGAGGGGGAATGCAATTTGTACGGAGAGAGATTAAAATTATTGCGTAAAGAAAGAAAAGTGCCGCAAAAAGAACTGGCAGACCTCTTGGGCATTAGTGTAAGAGGGTATCAGTTTTACGAAAGTGAAGTAAATGAGCCCAATGTCAAGGTTTTGACTATGTTGGCTGATTTTTACGGTGTCACCATCGACTATCTGGTAGGCCGCACCGACAAGAGAGCATAAAAAAGCTTCCCCTTGGGGGGAAGTTTTTAAGACAGGAGGAAAATCATGCAACCTGTTATTGTTATCGGCGCGGGTCTGGCAGGCAGTGAAGCGGCGTGGCAGCTGGCCAAGCGGGGCATCCCCGTGGAGCTGCGGGAGATGAAGCCCCATAAAATGACCCCTGCCCACCACAGCCCGGACTTTGGCGAGTTGGTGTGCTCTAACTCCCTGCGCTCCGACCAGCTGGAAAACGCGGTGGGACTGCTCAAAGAAGAGCTGCGCCGCTGCGGCTCGCTCATTATGGAGTGCGCCGATGCCACCCGGGTACAGGCCGGTGGTGCGCTGGCGGTGGACCGCCATGCCTTTGCCGCGGCCATCACGGAAAAAATCAAAAACCATCCCCTCATCACCGTGGTAGAGGGGGAGGTCACGGAAATTCCCGCTGAAGGGCAGGTCATCGTTGCCAGCGGCCCGCTGACCTCGGATGCCCTGTCTGCGTCCATTTCCAAGCTGTTTCCGGACAGCAAGTACCTGAATTTCTTTGATGCCGCCGCACCCCTTGTCACCTTTGAGAGTGTGGACATGGACAGCGCGTATTTTGCCTCCCGCTATGACCGGGGCACACCGGATTACATCAACTGTCCCATGACCGAGGAAGAATACGATGCCTTCTGGACGCAGCTTGTCAGCGCGCAGGAGGCCGAGGTCCACGGCTTTGAGGATGCGGGTGTGTTCGAGGGCTGTATGCCGGTGGAGGTCATGGCCCGGCGGGGCAAGCAGACCCTGTGCTATGGGCCCCTCAAGCCCGTGGGACTGAAGGACCCCAAGACCGGAAAAGAGCCCTTTGCGGTGGTGCAGCTGCGGCGGGACAATGCTCAGGGATCCATCTATAACATCGTAGGATTCCAGACCCATTTGAAGTGGCCGGAGCAGAAGCGGGTGTTCTCCATGATCCCCGCGCTGAAAAACGCGGAATTCGTCCGTTACGGAGTGATGCACCGTAACACCTATTTGGATTCGCCCCGTCTGCTGGACCGTTATTACCGGGTGCGGGGCAACGAGCGCATCACCTTTGCCGGGCAGATCACCGGAGTGGAGGGCTATGTAGAGTCCACAGCCTCCGGCTTTGTAGCGGCGGTGGAGCTTGCCCACCGGCTGCTGGAAAAGCCGCCGGTAGATTTTCCACGGGAGACGGCACTTGGAGCGCTGGCCCTTTATATCAGCGACGAATCGGTGGTCCAGTTCCAGCCCATGAACATCAATTTCGGCCTGATCCCGCAGCTTGGCTATCGGGTGAAGGGCAAGCGAAACAAGAACGCAGAGCTTTCCAAACGCGCTCTGGAGGCGCTTTCCCAGCTGGAGCCGGATCTATAAAGTGAGGTAACGCATATGCGCATTATTGTAGACGCTATGGGCGGTGACAACGCCCCAAAGGCACCTGTGCTGGGTGCGGTTCAGGCCAACAAGGAATATGGTGTGGACATTACTCTAGTGGGCAGGGGAGAGGACATTCTGACCGTGCTAAAGGAAAACGGCATCGAGCAGTTGCCCGCCGGGGTGGAGATCGCCCATGCCAGTGAAGTGGTAGAGATCTGTGACAACCCCGCAACAGCTTTCCGTGAGAAGAAAGACTCATCTTTGACTGTGGGTCTGAATTTGCTGAAGAATGGGGAAGGGGATGCCTTTGTCAGCGCAGGCTCTACCGGTGCGCTGCTGTCTGCGGCCACCCTGATCGTCAAACGGATCCGGGGCATCCGCCGGGCGGCTATGGCTCCCGTCATCCCCACAGGCAACGGTGGTGCGGTCCTGGTGGACTGTGGTGCCAATGCCGAGTGCAGCACTGAGTATCTGCTTCAGTTCGCCTATATGGGTGCATACTATGCCGAACATATTTTGGGCCGCCCCGAACCCAAGGTGGGCCTTTTGAACATCGGTACGGAGCCCAGCAAGGGCACTGACCTGCAGCGGGAGACCTATGCCAAGCTCATGCAGGCCAAGCAGGAAGGCCGGCTGAACTTCGTGGGCAACGTGGAGGCCCGGGATGCCGTAGAGGGCGCGGTGGATGTCATTGTGGCCGACGGCTACTCCGGCAACATCTTCCTCAAGGCCATTGAGGGCAGCGCCCTGTTCCTGATGCGTGAGATCAAAAAGGTGTTTAAGAAGAACCTGCTGACCAAGCTGGCGGCGCTGATCGTGTCCGGTGGGGTCCGGGAGCTGAAAAAGCTCATGAGCTCTGACGAGGTGGGTGGAACTCCTCTGCTGGGTATTTCCAAGCCGGTGATCAAGGCCCACGGTTCTTCCAATGAATATGCCATCAAGAACGCGGTGCGGCAGGCTATGCAGGTGGCTTCCTCCGGCATCGTGGAGAACATCACGGAAAACGTGGACTATATGCGTCTGGGCCGGGATGTTCAGGAATGACCGGGAGAAATTTTTCGAAACCTATTGACACGACAGGAAATCATGCCTATATTAGGTGTATACCTTGGGTAAGGAGTTTGAAAACGTATGATCTTTGAACAGTTGAAGGACCTGCTGGCCGAGCAGTTCGGTGTAGAGGCCAACACCATCACCATGGACACCTCTTTTGAAGAGGATCTGGGCGCCGACTCTCTGGACCTTGTGGACATGTCCATGGCTCTGGAAGAAGTTTTTGGTGTGGAGGAGCTGACCGAGGAGGAAATTTCCGGTATCACCACCGTGGGTGATCTGGTCCGCTTCCTGCAGAGCCGGGTGGATAACTGACAAAAACAAGACAAAGCTCCGCCATTGGCGGAGCTTTGCTTTCGCTGAAACGGGTGAGGAAATGAAATCTCTGCAAGAAAAGCTGGGTTATACCTTTCAGGATATTTCCCTGCTGGAGCACGCGCTGACTCACAGCTCCTATGCCAACGAGAGCCGGGGCCGCTATACCAGCAACGAGCGGCTGGAGTTTTTGGGTGACTCGGTGCTGGGCATGGTGGTGGCAGATCATCTCTATCGTACCTGTCCGGACATGCCGGAGGGGGAGCTGACCCGTACCCGGGCGGCCCTTGTATGTGAAGAGAGTCTGGTGGAAGTGGCCCATGAACTGAATCTGGGCAGCCATCTGCGTCTGGGCAAGGGCGAGGAACTGTGCGGTGGCCGCAACCGACCCTCCATTCAGGCCGACGCGGTGGAGGCGGTGCTGGCCGCAGTCTATCTGGACGGCGGAATTGGCAGCGCACGCAAGATCATCCACCGCTACGTGCTCAGCCGCAGCCAGCAGGCCGGTGCCCCCCGGGATTACAAGACCGCCCTGCAGGAGCTGGTCCAGCGCCCACCGGGTAAGGCTATTGAATACAAGCTGGTGGGCGAGACCGGGCCGGACCACTGCCGGGTATTCGTCACGCAGGTGTGCGTAGACGGCGAGATGATGGGCGAAGGCAGAGGTCACAGCAAAAAAGCAGCGGAACAGATGGCGGCTAAGGCGGCCATTGAAAAGATGGAAAGTAAATAAAGATCAAAAACGGACGGTGTGCACACCGTCCGTTTTCTTGTATAAAGAAAACCACGCGATAGTCGCGTGGTTCAAAAGAGCTTAAGAGTTAAAAAAGTTCGCCGCAGCGAGGGCCCCCTTGTGTAAAGGGGGCTGGCTCCGCGTAAGCGGAGACTGGGGGATTGTGTTGGGAAAGGAACTCACAAGAAGGCTGAGCAGCAACAATCCCTCCGTCACGGCTGTCGCCGTGCCACCTCCCTTTACACAAGGGAGGCTATAGAGGACGGGAAATGTGTTGGAGTGCGGAAAACAGCAAAAAGCAAGACCCGTTTACGGGTAGCAAGTAACAGATGCACGGCTGGCAAGCCAATAAAAGGCGCACTTGTGCGCAGCCAGTAATATTAGAGCTATGCCCGAAAATGAAACCCCCCCGCTATGCGGGGGGATTTTTATTATGCCCCGTGACAGCAAATCAAAAACAAAAATGACGTATTTCCTTGTAACCACTGTGTGAAAATGATATAATATTTGCGACATTTTTCAGGGTGCGGGATGCCCACCCCAAAACAAGGAAAGAAGGCTGTTTTTATGACGAAGTATCAGGAAGAATTTATCACCTTTATGGTGCGCTCCGGTGTGCTGACTTTTGGTGATTTCACCACCAAGAGCGGACGCAAGACCCCCTATTTCATCAACACCGGCAACTACAAGACCGGCGCGCAGGCCGCCCGGCTGGGCGACTACTATGCCGCCTGCATTCAGGAAAATCTGCCCGAAGGCATCACTGCTCTGTTTGGCCCTGCCTACAAGGGAATCCCTCTGGCGGTGACCGCCGCCGCATCCCTGTACCGCAACTATGACAGAGACCTGCCCTACTGCTTCAACCGCAAGGAGGTCAAGGACCACGGTGAGGGCGGCTCCATGGTGGGCTACAAGCCTCAGGATGGGGACGACATCGCCATCGTGGAAGACGTGGTCACTGCCGGTACTGCTGTGCGCGAGACCATTGAGTTGTTCAAGCATGTGGCCAAGGTCAATCTGAAGGCTCTGTTTGTCAGCGTGGACCGTATGGAGCGTGGCACCGGCGACTGCACCACACTGGACGAACTGCGCCGGGAGTACGGCATTCAGGTCTATCCCATCGTCACCGTGCGTGACATCATTGCCTATCTCCACAACCGCCCCGTGGATGGAAAGGTCTATATTGACGACGAGATGAAGGCGAAGATGGAGGCTTACCTGAAGGAGTACGGACCGAAGGTTTGATTTTAAAAACCCCGTCCCCTCGGAGAGCGGAGGGGGGCATCAGGGGGGAACTGGTTCCCACCTGAAAATGCGGCGTGCGAAGCACAAGATTTTTCCGCAGAAAAATCCCGCATTTTGGATGGAGGCCTATCTGGCGGAGTACGGACCCAGAGCCTGACAAATACAGACAGAAAGAATGTGAGACCATGCCGAAGAAAGAAGGAAACCTGCATGCCGGACACCGCAGTCGGGTCAAAGAGGAATTTCTCCGGCGCGGTCTCGATTCTTTTGCCGAGCATCGTGTGCTTGAGCTGTTGCTCTTTTATGCCATCCCCCAGGAGGACACCAATGAACTGGCCCATCGGCTGATAGAACGGTTCGGGTCCCTTGCCGGAGTGCTGGACGCGTCGGCGGAGGACCTGTGCACCGTGCCCGGAGTAGGGAAGCATACCGCTGTGCTTCTGCGTATGATCCCGGCGCTGTGCGGCCGCTACGTAGCAAGCCGCAGTGCTGTGGGACACATTGTGGACTGCTCGGCTCGGGTGCGTGAGGTGTTGGAACCCTATTTCTTCGGCGCTCGCAACGAGATGGTGTATCTTGTCTGTTTGGACGGCAAGCGCAAGGTGCTGGGTGTGCGCAAAATCACCGAAGGCAGTATCAATGCCGCAGAGGTGACCAGCCGCCGCATTGCGGAGGAGGCGGTGAGCCTGCGCGCCAGCGCCGTCATTCTGGCCCATAACCACGTCAGCGGCATCGCCATCCCGTCTCAGGAGGACTGTGCCACCACCCGCTATCTCAAGCAAGTGCTGGAACCGATCGGAATCGAGCTTTTGGACCACGTGGTCTTTTGCGACGACGATATGGTGTCCATGAAGGACAGTATGATTTTTTGAGTCTGAGCCGTTGTGAGCAGGCGAGGCTTAATATGGAATATAGAAGAGTGACGACATACTAAATATTAATTTGTTCTTGATATCGAACAAACGTTCTGATATAATGGGGTATACTCCATAGGAAGGGGGGAAAACCATGCCGGAATTTAAAGTGGTGTCCGATTATCAGCCTGCAGGCGACCAGCCGCAAGCCATTGACGCGCTGGCGCAGGGCATTGAGATGGGCTTGGACGAGCAGACCCTTTTGGGCGTGACCGGTTCGGGCAAGACCTTTACCATGGCCAAAATTATTGAGAAAATTCAGCGGCCCACGCTGGTGCTGGCCCACAACAAGACGCTGGCCGCCCAGCTGTGGGCGGAGTTCCGGGAGTTCTTCCCCGACAACGCGGTGGAGTATTTTGTGTCCTATTACGACTACTACCAGCCTGAGGCATATATCCCTCATACGGATACGTTCATCGAAAAAGACTCCTCTGTCAATGACGAGATCGACCGTCTGCGCATTTCTGCTACCGCGTCGCTCATGGAGCGGCGAGACGTGATCGTGGTGTCCTCCGTGTCCTGCATCTACGGCTTGGGTGAGCCGGCGGATTTTGCCAAAATGATGGTATCCCTGCGTGTGGGTATGCAGATCAGGATCGAGGATCTGCTGAAAAAGCTGGTGGACATTCGCTATGAGCGCAACGACATTGCGTGGGAGCGAAATATGTTCCGGGTGCGGGGAGATACGGTGGAGATCTGGCCCGCCTACTGGAAGGATACCGCCCTGCGCATTGAGTTTTTCGGAGACGAGATCGACCGCATCAGCGAGGTAAATGTGGTCACCGGCGCCCCTGTCCGCAGGCTCATCAACGTTCCCGTCTGGCCCGCCACCCACTACGTTACCCCCAAGGAGAAAATGGATGCCGCCGTCCAGCAGATCTACAAGGAATTGGAGGAACAGGTGGCCTTTTTCGAGGCCAACGGCAAGCTGGTGGAGGCTCAGCGGCTGAAGCAGCGCACCATGTACGATGTGGAGATGATGCAGGAGCTGGGCTATTGCTCCGGCATCGAGAACTATTCTCGGGTCATTGAGGGGCGGCCCGTTGGCTCGCCGCCCCACACCCTGCTGGACTATTTCCCGGAGGATTTCGTGCTGTTTATTGACGAGAGCCACGTGACTCTGCCTCAGGTCCGGGCCATGTATAATGGTGACCGGGCCCGCAAAAACAGTCTGGTGGAGTATGGGTTCCGCCTGCCCTGTGCCTTTGACAATCGGCCCTTGAAATTTGACGAGTTTGAGGACCGGGTGCACCAGATCGTCTATGTCTCTGCCACACCCGGCGAATATGAACGCACCCGCTCCGGACAGATCGTGGAGCAGGTCATTCGCCCCACCGGTCTTCTGGACCCGGAGGTGGAGGTGCGCCCGGTGGAGGGCCAGATCGACGATCTGATCGACCAGATCAACCAGCGTACCGCCCGAAAAGAGCGTGTGCTGGTTACCACCCTGACCAAGAAGATGGCGGAGGACCTGACGGCTTATCTGCAAAATACCGGCATCCGGGTGCGCTATATGCACCATGCCATCGACACCATTGAGCGCATGGAGATCATCCGTGACCTGCGCCTGGGCAACTTTGACGTACTGGTGGGCATCAACCTGTTGCGCGAAGGCCTGGACCTGCCCGAAGTGTCCCTTGTGGCCATTCTGGACGCGGACAAGGAAGGCTTTCTGCGCAGTGAGACCTCACTGATCCAGACCATCGGTCGTGCCGCCCGCAACGCGGAAGGCAAGGTCATCATGTATGCCGACACCATTACCCCGTCCATGCGCAAGGCCATGGACGAGACCGCCCGCCGAAGAGAGAAGCAGGATGCCTTCAACAAGGCCAACGGCATCGTGCCCAAGACCGTCATCAAGTCCGTGCGGGAACTGCTGGAGGTGTCCGGTGTGTCGGAGGAGTCCGAACAGCGCCGGGGCACAGGCAAGGCCATGACCAAGCAGGAGCGGGCCGTGGAGATCGCCCGACTGGAAAAGGCCATGAAAGAGGCGGCAAAGATGTTGGAGTTCGAGCTGGCCGCCAACCTGCGTGATCAGATCATCCGCCTGCGGGGGGAGAAGTGACGAAAAAGAGAGGAGAGCCACTATGACCACAGTACGCTCCAATATGAAGTGTCTGAATGGCACGGCCCTGAAAGCGCTGGCCATGGTGCTGATGTTTCTGGATCATACCTGCTGGACCATTGCCTTTGAGCACCAATGGATGACCTGTGCGGGCCGGGTGGCATTTCCTCTGTTTGCGTTCCTTGTTGCGGAGGGGTACAACCACACCCGGGACTTCAAACGCTATCTCAAGCGGATGTTCCTGTTTGCGTTAGTCAGTGAGGTACCCTTTAACCTGATGACCGGGGGAGGGCTGATCAATCCCTTCCACCAGAACGTGATGTTTACGTTCTGTATTGCCCTTTTGCTGCTGCGGCAGGTGGACAAGGTATGGCAGCGCAGCTGGTGGCAGGGTATGTTGGTGACTGTGTTTGCCGCCTGCCTTGGCTATGGGCTGGGCTTTCTCACCTTTGTGGATTACTACGGCTGTGGGGTGCTGACCGTGCTGGTGTTCTGGCTGGCCGGAAAGGTGCGCTTCGGCTGGCTGTTGGAATTGGTGGCCCTTGGCTGCTTCAATCTGGAACTGATGGGCGGCATGAGCTATGTGCTGAACCTGTGGGGCAGGGAAATCTGGGTGCCTCAGCAGGCCTTTGCTCTGCTGGCACTGATCCCCATATGGTTGTATAACGGGCAGCGCGGCCCGGGAGGGAAGAAGTGGCAGTATTTCGGCTATGTATTCTACCCGGCGCACATGCTGATCCTTGCTCTGCTGGCAATGGCGGGAATCAGCCTGTAACGAGGTGAGAGCATGGCAAAGCAAAAAGAAGAAAAAACCAACGTCATGCGCATACTGGAGCAAAAGGGGATCGCCTATACCGCTCACACCTATGAGCATGAAGAGGGAGTGGCGGTGGACGGTGTTACCGTGGCCCAGAGTTTGGGTCAGGACCCGGAGTGCGTGTTCAAGACGCTGGTGGCCCGAGGGGCATCCAAGAATATTTATGTGTTCGTTATCCCCGTGGCAGACAGCCTTGATTTGAAAAAAGCCGCCCGGGCCGTAGGGGAGAAGGCCGTTGAGATGGTGGCGGTCAAGGAGATCAATGCCCTGACCGGCTACGTCCGGGGCGGATGCTCCCCGGTGGGCATGAAAAAGGACTATACCACCACCTTCCACGAAACGGCTGAGATTGTGGACACCATTATGGTGTCTGCGGGAAAGATCGGCTATCAGGTGGAGCTGGCACCGGATGAACTGATGGCGCTGGTGGATGGACAGATGGCGGATATTACGGTGGAGGGATAATTGTGCTGAGACAAGAAGAAGCAGAACAGTTGCTTGCAGAAGCGTTCAGTGCCGAAATGCTTGTTCTGGGAGAAGTATCGTGGATGTACCGGGGGAAATTTACCCATAAGATGTCTATGCGTAGTTATATCAAAAGTAAAACGGTGAAATTGTGCACAAATATCGAAACACAAGAAAACCTTTACTTCTGTGCGTGGGAAAAAATGCAGGAGGTAGTGGCGGCTCAGGTGCATAATGAGGAAAACTACATGATCTGCATTGTTGGAAGCGGTGTGTGGAGCATGAATCCTGCTGTTGTTGAATTGTCTTTCGGTGACGCGCACATGGAAATCACCGCTTGGGCAAAGGAAGGCATTATTAAGCAGCACACAGCGGAAAAGGCAATTCAAACCTGTCTGGATGCCTTTGATTTGGAGTAAGCGGCTGAAAAGGAGAACTCTCATGCAGGACAAAATTTATATCAAGGGCGCGCGAGAGAACAACTTAAAAAATATCGACGTAGAGATCCCGCGCGACAAGCTGGTGGTGCTCACAGGACTGTCCGGCTCGGGCAAGTCCTCTCTGGCCTTTGACACCATCTATGCCGAGGGTCAGCGCCGCTATGTGGAGTCGCTGTCCTCCTATGCCCGGATGTTTTTGGGCCAGATGGAGAAGCCGGATGTGGACTATATCGACGGTCTGAGTCCTGCCATCTCCATCGACCAGAAGACCACCAGCAAGAACCCCCGGTCCACCGTGGGTACGGTGACGGAGATCTACGACTATCTGCGTCTTTTGTGGGCTCGGGTGGGCACTCCCCACTGTCCTCAGTGCGGCAAGGAGATCAAACAGCAGACCATCGACCAGATCATAGATCAGGTCATGACCCTGCCCGAGGCCACCCGCATTCAAGTCATGGCCCCTGTCATCCGGGGCAAGAAGGGTGAGCATCAGAAGATTTTTGAAGATGCCCGCAAGTCCGGCTATGTCCGCGTGCGGGTGGACGGCTCTTTGTACGACCTGTCCGAAGAGATCGCGCTGGATAAGAACAAAAAGCACCACATCGAGGTGGTGGTGGACCGTCTGGTCATTCGGGAGGATATTTCCCGGCGGCTCACCGACAGTGTGGAGGTGGCCTCCAACCTGTCCGGCGGCCTTGTGCTGATCAACATCGTGGGGGAGGACAGGGACATCCTGTTTTCCCAGAACTATGCCTGTGAGGACTGCGGGGTATCCATTGAAGAGCTTACCCCCCGCATGTTCTCCTTTAACAACCCCTTCGGTGCCTGCCCCACCTGTACCGGTCTGGGCGCACAGCTGAAGGTGGACCCCGAGCTGATCATCCCCAATAAAAACCTGTCCATTCTGGAGGGAGCCATCACCGCCTCCGGCTGGAATTCCATCAAGTCGGACGGCATCTGCCGCATGTACTTTGACGCGCTGGCCAAACGGTATAAATTCAAGTTGAACACCCCGGTCAAGGACCTGTCTCAAGAGGTCATTGACGTGATTTTGTACGGCACCAACGGGGAAAAGCTTCAGCTGTTCTATGACCAGCCCCGGGGTCAGGGGACCCTCTATCAGGCTTTCGAGGGCATTTGCAACAATCTGGAGCGCCGCTACCGGGAGACCCAGTCCGACGCGGTGAAGCGGGAACTGGAGGAGTGTATGTCCCAGTCACCCTGCCCCGACTGTCAGGGCCGCCGCCTGCGGCGGGAGTCGCTGGCGGTGACGGTGGGCGAATTGCCCATTGACCGCTTTTGCGATAAGTCGGTCACCGACGCGCTGAGCTTTGTGGACGGGCTGAAGCTGTCTGACAGTCAGATGCTCATTGCCGAACGCATCCTGAAAGAAATCAAAGCCCGGCTGGGCTTTCTGAGCAGTGTGGGTCTGCAGTATCTGACCCTGTCCCGAGGGGCGGCCTCTCTGTCCGGCGGCGAAAGCCAGCGCATTCGTCTGGCCACCCAGATCGGTTCTTCTCTGATGGGGGTGCTCTATATTCTGGACGAGCCGTCCATCGGCCTGCATCAGCGAGACAATGACAAACTGCTGGATACCCTGAAGCACCTGCGTGATCTGGGCAATACCCTTTTGGTAGTGGAGCATGATGAGGATACCATGAGGGCTGCGGACTATATCGTGGACGTGGGCCCCGGTGCGGGCATCCACGGCGGCTATATCGTGGCGGCGGGCACACCCGAGCAGATCATGGCCGACTCCAATTCCATCACCGGAGAGTATCTTTCCGGCCGCAAAAAGATCCCTGTGCCTGTCAAGCGACGGACCGGAAATGGTAAATTCCTGCGGGTAATCGGGGCGGCAGAGAACAACCTGCGGGGTGTGGACGTGGAATTTCCGCTGGAGACCTTTACCTGCGTTACCGGTGTGTCCGGAAGCGGCAAGTCCTCACTGGTCAACGAGATCTTGTATAAGAAGCTGGGCGCCGATCTGAACCGGACCAAGACCCGGGCAGGCAAGCATGAGCGGATCGAAGGTGAGGAGTATCTGGACAAGGTCATCAACATTGACCAGTCTCCCATCGGACGTACTCCCCGGTCCAATCCCGCCACCTATACCGGGCTGTTCAATGACATTCGGGACCTATTCGCCTCCACCCCCGATGCCAAAAGCCGGGGCTATGGCCCGGGCCGCTTCTCCTTTAACACCCGTGGCGGCCGGTGCGAGGCATGTCAGGGCGACGGTCTTTTGAAGATCGAAATGCACTTTTTGCCCGACATCTACGTCCCCTGTGAGGTCTGTAAGGGCCGCCGCTATAACCGGGAGACGCTGGAAGTGCGTTACAAGGGCAAGAGCATTTATGAAGTGCTGGAGATGACGGTGGACGAGGCACTGCCCTTCTTCGAAAATCTGCCCCGCATTCATAATCGCCTCCAGACACTGGCAGACGTGGGACTGGGCTATGTAAAGCTGGGTCAGGCATCCACCACTCTGTCCCGCGGTGACGCCCAGCGTGTCAAGCTGGCCACGGAGCTGTCCAAGCGCTCCACCGGTCAGACCATCTATATTCTGGACGAGCCCACCACGGGCCTGCATACCGCCGACGTGCACAAGCTCATTCAGGTACTTCAGCGCTTGGTGGACACGGGGAACACGGTGGTGGTCATTGAGCATAATCTGGATGTAATCAAAACCGCCGACCACATCATCGACCTTGGACCCGAGGGCGGCGACGGCGGCGGCAGTATCGTGTGCGTGGGCACACCGGAGGAAGTGGCCGCCTGTCCCGGCTCCTATACAGGACAATATCTTGCAAAAGTGTTGAAGTGAGCTTATAAGCAAGTGGAATTACTTCACAGAAAAATAGAGCGTGGAGGAACGATATGGAACTGTTTGATTTTCTGACCGATACCACCGCGGGACAATTTGTATTCACCATGCTGGTGTCCATGATCCCCATTATCGAGCTGCGCGGCGGCCTGCCCTTCGGTGTGGCGCTGGGCCTGCCCTATCATCTGGCATTTCTGGCCGGCGTGATCGGCAATCTGCTTCCTGCACCCTTTATTATCGTGTTTATTCGGCGCATTTTTATGCTGATGCGGCACTATATGCCCCGATTGGGCGGACTGGTGGACAAGCTGGAACAAAAGGCTCATCTCAAGGGGGCAACCGTATTGAAATACCAGCACATCGGCCTGTGGCTGTTCGTGGCCATTCCCCTGCCCGGAACAGGCGCGTGGACAGGTTCACTGGCGGCGGCCTTTTTGGACATGCGGTTGAAGAAGGCCCTGCCCGCTGTGATTCTGGGTGTGATCACCGCCGGGTGCATTATGCTGGCTCTGACCCATGTGGGTATCAACCTGTTTTCCAGTGTGATCGCGTAAAAACACATCCTTTCGGCTCTTTTCATAGAATAAGCCGGAGGTGAGGGCGTGCGTATCATATTGGCAACAGCGCTGGCTCTGTCTGCATTGACAGGCATATGCTGTACAGCTTGTCTGCTTTACAGCTATCTCCTGCGCCCATGCACCAATCAAGGGACGTGGGCCGTGGTGTGGGGCTTTGGTGGAGGCGAGGGACTGGAACAGCGGGTGCGCAGTCTGGTGTGGCTGCAAAGCTGTGGTCTGCTGCGCGGCAGACTGGTTCTTGCGGATGTCAGTTTGGACGAGGGCGGCCGGGCACTGGCCGTCCGGCTGGCCGGACGCTATCCCGGCCTGACCCTGTGTACCCGGCAGGAACTGGAACGGCGGCTGAAGGAAGAATGAAAAGGAGGGGAGAAGATGGAAGAGCAGACTTTAAATCTCATAGAGGGCACTGTCTCCTCCATCATCTTCCAAAACGAGGAGAACGGCTATACCATCCTGCGGCTGGAGGCGGGACAGGGGGAGGTCACCGTGGTGGGTTGCATGCCCGGTGTGGCCCCCGGTGAATCCCTGTCCGTCCGGGGCAATTGGGTGCGGCACCCCTCCTACGGCGAGCAGTTCAAGGCCGAGAGCATCGAGCGGCGTCTGCCCCGGGGGGTGAAAGAGGTGTTTCACTATCTGGCCTCCGGCGTGGTCAAGGGCATCGGCCAGTCCACCGCCCGGCGCATGGTGGAGGAGTTCGGCGAGGAGGCTCTGAACATTCTGGAGGAGGAACCTGAGAAGCTGACGGTCATCAAGGGCATCTCCCTCAAGCGGGCCAAGGAAATGAGTCAGGCATTCCGCCAGCAGATGGGCATGCGCCGTCTGCTGGAGTTTTTGTCCAAGCACGACCTGCCCGTTCAGCTGGGCGCGGCCCTCTACCGCCAGTGGGGGGACGTGGCTCTGGATGTGATCAAGTCTAATCCCTACCTGCTGGTGAGTGAGGAGTGGGGAGTGGACTTTGCCATTGCGGACGGTGTGGCCGATGCGCTGGGTGTGGGGGTGGATGACCCTCTGCGGCTGGAGGCCGCCTTGCTGTTCGAGCTTTCCTATAACCTGAATAACGGACATACCTTCCTGCCCCGTAATAAGCTGCTGCGAGCCACGGAGCAGCTGGCTGAGGTCAGTGAGGACAAGCTGGAATGCTGTCTGGACGCACTGCTGGAGCGGGGAGAAGTGGTGCAGGACGAGGTGGCGGGGGAGACGGCAGTTTACCTTGACGACCTGTATGCCGCCGAGACCTACGTGGCTCAGCGGCTGAGCATCATGAGTGAGCAGCGGCCCGCTGTGCCAAAGAACATAAAAACCATTTTGAAAGACATCCAGCGCCGGCAGGGGATGACCTATGCCCCCCAGCAGGTGGAGGCGGTGGAGCTGGCGGCACAAAGTCAGGTCATGCTGCTCACCGGTGGTCCCGGTACCGGTAAGACCACCACTCTGCGGGGTGTGCTGGCCCTGTTTGACAGTATGGGGCTGGACACCGCCCTTGCCGCCCCCACCGGACGGGCGGCCAAGCGGCTTGGCGAACTGTGCGGCACGGAAGCGGCCACCATCCACCGCCTGCTGGAGACGGGCTTTGACCCGTACAGCGGACGACTGGTGTTCAGCAGAAACGCGGATGAGCCTTTGCAGGCGGACGCAGTTATCGTGGACGAGGCATCCATGGTGGACGTATCGCTGATGGCGGCATTGCTGGACGCGCTGGGGGAGAACTGCCGGCTGGTGCTGGTGGGCGACCCGGACCAGCTGCCCTCGGTGGGGCCGGGCTGTGTCTTTGCCGACCTGATCCGCAGCCGGGCAGTACCCACGGTGCGGCTGACCCAAATTTTCCGTCAGGCGGCACAGAGCGCCATCGTGCGCACCGCCCACATGGTCAACGCGGGTCAAATGCCCGACCTGCGGGCCAACGACAACGATTTCTTCTTCCTGAGTCGCCGGGACCCTGTGACCGCGGCGGACACCATCGTGGACCTGTGCCGCCGACGACTGCCGGAGCGCATGGGCATCCCCACTGACCAGATCCAGGTGCTGTCTCCCACACGACGGCGCGGCACAGGTACTGCGGCCTTGAACCGGGCCTTGCAGGATGCCTTGAACCCCGCCCGGGAGGACAAGGAAGAGCGGCGCTTTGGGGAGTATATTTTCCGTCTGGGCGACCGGGTGATGCAGGTCAGAAACAATTATGATGTGCTCTGGCGGGAGCCGGACAGCGGCAACTCCGGCATGGGAGTGTTCAACGGCGACATCGGCCGAATCATCGCCGTAGCGCCCAAGGGTGAGACCATTACCGTGGACTTTGATGGGCGGCAGGTGGAGTACAGCCCGGATATGCTGGGAGAGCTGGAGCCCGCCTATGCCGTGACGGTACATAAGGCGCAGGGCAGTGAGTACCGGGCGGTCATTCTGGCCGCCGTGGACGGAGCGCCCATGCTGTTGACCCGTGGGGTGCTGTATACTGCCATTACTCGGGCCAGAGAGCTGTTTATCGTCGTGGGTGACGAAAACGTGGTGGCCCGCATGGTGGAAAACGACCGCCAGACCCGGCGCTATTCCGGCCTGCGGGCGCGGCTGGCGCTGATTGCGGGGAGTTAAGGGGGCTTTCGTCGCTTCCGCAGGTGAGTGGACTACCTCTGCAAGTATCGGAAAACTGCCGTAGCTTGGATACGAAGGCGCGGAAATAAAATGCGCAAAGCAAACAAATTTTGATGGAAGCAGGGGCAGGGCGCCCCGGATAAAAAGGCGTAGACCACTCAAATTTTGCGCGCCGGAAACGCGATACAATTAACGGGAATGCGTTCTCCGTAATGGGGGTCCGGGGGTGGGACAGCATATGAAACAAGGCGGATGCGCCGAAGTTTCATCGTGTCCACCCCCGGCGATTTTTGGTTCCTTTGCATCGTTGCAAAGGAACTCGCCCCGCGGGGCGAAATATAAAATAAAAGGGGAAAGAAGCATGGGGAAAGAGAAAGTCCACTTGAGCATCCGCATGAACCCGGAGCTGCACGACCGGTTTCAATATGTGGCCGGGGCGGAGGGACGCACCATGAGCGGACAGATCTTGTATCTGATGCAACGGTGCGTTCGGGAGTTTGAGAAAACCAACGGACCGATTAACCCGGAAGACATGGAGAAGTAAGATACAAAGCATTGCGGAGATATTGTGGTGCGCGCAATCCGCGCACCTCAGTCCCTCATCCGTCATTTGCTTCGCAATGCCACCTTCCCCCAAGGGAAGGTTTTATCACACAAATAGTGCGCGCTTTTGTGTGCATAATGAACTCGTCACAAGAAAATATGGATACCATAAACTCAGATAGCACGCAGATGCGTGCATTGAGGATGTGGTCATATGAACGAGATCAAATATGTCGGATTGCGGGTTTCGCCGGAGATACACAAAAAACTGGTATATATCGCAAAGTACGATGACAGAACAGTCAATAGCTTGGCGATGCACCTGTTTAACAAGTGTATCCGCGACTTTGAAAAAGAGCATGGCCCCATTACCCCGGAGGATCTGGAAGCTTGAGGCTTGCCTCCACTTTTCTTGACCTGCTCTTTCCGCCCAAATGTCCCTTTTGCGGCAGACTGCTGGAGAAGGGGCAGACTTTGCTGTGCCCGGATTGCCAGCGTGACCTGCCGTGGACACAGGGAAAGGCAGGGGAGCGCAAGGGAGAGTTTTTCAAAGTCTGCGTGGCGCCCCTGTGGTATCGGGACTCGGTGCGGAAAAGTCACCACCGCTTCAAGTTTTCCGGTGTGCGTGCCTATACCCGGCCCTATGTCACCCTGATGGCCCAATGCGTAAACGACCATTTGGACGGCGAGTTTGATGTGCTTACGTGGGCTCCCGTCAGCTGGTGGCGGCGATACAGGCGGGGCTACGATCAGGCCCGACTGTTGGCAGATGGCCTTGCGGCAGAACTGGACATGCCCTGTCAGCCGCTTTTACGAAAGCGGCACACAAAGCCCCAATCCTCCCTGAAAAGCGAGAGTGAGCGGCGGGCCAATGTTTTGGGTGCCTATGCTGTGCTCAGTCCCGAACAGGTGCAGGGTAAGCGTGTTTTGCTGGTGGACGATGTGATGACCAGCGGAGCCACCCTGTCCGAGTGCGCCCGGATGCTGCTCACCGCAGGGGCAAAGCAGGTGAGCTGCGTCACGTTGGCCATGACCGGTGAGGGCACGCGGAGATAATTTCTGCAAATGTTCATAAATTGCGGTTGAAATGCGCCCGGGAAACCGATATAATATTTGGGCAAAGAAGTGGAGCGCGGATATTGCCCGCCCCATTTGGATAAAACTATTACGCTGACAAGCGAAACGGACAGGTGTGTGATTATGGGAATTTTCAGCGGACTTTTCAGCAAGGATATCGGTATCGACCTTGGTACTGCCACCATTCTGGTTTACATCAAGGGCAAGGGCGTGGTACTGCGTGAGCCCTCCGTGGTGGCTATGGACCGAAACACCGGCAAGCTGCTCAAGGTGGGCGCGGACGCCCAGGCCATGCTGGGCCGTACCCCCGGCAACATCGTTGCCATGCGTCCTCTGCGCGAGGGTGTGATCTCCGACTACGACATGACCGAGCGCATGCTCAAGGAGTTCATCAAGAAGGTGAGCAACGTGAGCGTGTTCAAGCCCCGGCTCATCATCTGCGTGCCCTCCGGCATTACCGAAGTGGAAGAGCGCGCCGTCATTGACGCAGGTATTCAGGCGGGTCCCCGCAAGGTCTATCTGACCGAAGAGCCTGTTCCCCCCGCCATCGGCGCCGGCATCGACATTGCCAAGCCCGACGGCCACATGATCGTGGACATCGGCGGCGGTACGGCTGACATTGCGGTCATCTCCCTGTCCGGCGTGGTGGAGTCCGCCTCCATCAAGACTGGCGGTGACAAGTTTGACGAAGCCATCATCAAGTACATCCGCCGCAAGTACAACGTGCTCATCGGTGAGCGTACTGCAGAGGAACTGAAGATGACCATCGGCTGCGTATTCCCCCGTCCGGAGGAGGTCTCCATGCAGATCAAGGGCCGCTGCCTGATGACCGGTCTGCCCCGTGAATTCACCGTTTCCTCCAGCGAGACTACCGAGGCCTTTGAAGAGGTCTCCGGCCACATTCTGGAGGCCATCCACGGTGTTCTGGAGCGCACTCCCCCCGAACTGGTGGCCGACATCTCCACCAACGGTATCGTCATGACCGGCGGCGGCAGTCTTGTGTGGGGCTTTGACAAGCTCATCGAGTCCCATACTGGCATCCAGACCCACGTGGCTGACGATGCCATCTCCTGTGTGGCTTACGGCACCGGCAAGAGCCTGGACAGCCTGGACGCTATGCAGGACGGCACCATGAACCTGTCCAGAAGAAAGCAGATGAATTACTGATAAAAGAGCGGCTCGCCTTGGCGAGCCGCTTTTTCTGCGCGCTGGTGTAAATCATCATTTATCTGTGTATTTCTTTTCCTGCAGCTGTGTGTTAAACTAAGCATAGCAATTTGTGAGGTGAGCTCCATGATCCGAGTCCGCGACCTTGTCCTGCCACTGAACGGCGACATGGAACAACTGAAAAAGCGCGCGGCCCGGGCGCTGAACATCAAGCCCGGCACCATTGAGGAAATGACCGTTGCCCGGCAGTCCATCGACGCACGCAACAAGAACGACGTGCACTATGTCTACACCGTGGATGTGACCGTGGCCCGGGAGGAAGCAGTGCTTCGTGGCGCAGGCAACTCCAAGGCCGCGCTGTACGCACCCCAGCCCTATGAGTTCCCCGCGGTGCGGCGCAAGGGCGGTGTCCCCTCTGTGGTGGTGGGAATGGGGCCTGCGGGCTTGTTTGCCGCACTGTTTCTGGCCCGGGCGGGCCTGCCGCCCGTCGTGCTGGAGCGGGGGCGCAAGGTGGAAGAACGCACCCGGAACGTAGAGACGTTCTGGAACGGCGGACCGCTGGACCCGGGGTCCAACGTGCAGTTTGGCGAGGGTGGCGCAGGCACATTCTCCGACGGGAAGCTGACCACCGGCACCCACGACAGCCGCATCAGTGCCGTGCTGGACACACTGGTCGCCCACGGCGCGCCGGAGGACGTGGTCTGGTCCCACAAGCCCCACATCGGCACAGACGTGCTGCGGGACGTGGTGAAAAGTGTGCGGCAGGAGCTGATAGAGCTGGGCTGCGACGTACGCTTTGAAAGTAAATTGTGCGGGGTAAAAACGGGCGCTGACGGTGTGGAAAGCGTCACGGTGGAAGGGCCGAACGGCAGATATGAACTTCTGTGTAAAGCGCTTATACTTGCTCCGGGGCATTCCGCCCGGGACACCTTCCGCATGCTGGAACAGGCGGGTGTACCTATGGAGCAGAAGCCCTTTGCCATCGGTGTGCGTATCGAGCACAGCCAAAAGGCGGTGAGCCTGCGTCAGTACGGGCCTGCATGGGAGCGGCTGCCCCCGTCGGACTATAAGCTGGCCTGCCATCTGCCCAACGGACGCTCGGCCTTTTCCTTCTGCGTCTGCCCCGGCGGACAGGTAGTGGCAGCCGCCAGCGAGCCGGGTCAGCTGGTGACCAACGGCATGAGCCTGCGCGCCCGGGATGCAGAGAATATCAACGGTGGTTTTCTGGTGGGAGTTGGTCCCGGTGACTTCCCCGGCGGCGACCCGCTGGCCGGTGTGCGCTTTCAGGAACAGTGGGAGCAGGCAGCCTATCAGCTGGGAGGGGAAAACTGGTTTGCCCCCGCCCAGCTGGTGGGCGACTTTCTGGCTGACTGTCCCTCAGAGGGGGCGGGGAGCATCCTGCCCACATACCGCCCCGGTGTGAAGTGGACGCGGCTGGAGGGCTGTTTGCCCGACTATGTGACCGACACCCTGCGGGGGGCTATCCCTCTGTTGGACCGCAAGCTGCGGGGCTTTGCCCATCCGGAGGCAGTGTTGACGGGTGTGGAGACCCGGTCGTCCTCTCCCGTGCGCATCATCCGGGACGAGACCTGCCAGTCCGCTGTGCGGGGGCTGTTTCCCTGCGGCGAGGGCGCGGGCTATGCCGGCGGTATCGTATCCGCTGCCGTGGACGGCATCCGGGTGGCGGAGGCTGTGGCCATTAGCGGTGTATAAATTCAGTTGACACCGAGAAATGAGTATGTTAAAATATTAACAAATAAAATGTGCCAATTAGGAGGGGTATGGATGAAAGTAGCCGACTGGAACGAAAATCATATGCATGAATTTGCCCATACGCAGGACCACACCCTGCTGAGACCCATTCCTGTCCGGCCCAAAACCTTGCTGTTTCTGGCCGCCGCAGGAATCGCGTTTGTGGCCATCGTGGCGGCACTTGCGTTTTTGCTGCCCCAAGGCGACCGGTCGGATCCTCAGAGTGCGGCGGAGCAGTCCGTTCACCTGATGCTTCAGGAGGAGCGGGACAACATCCAGCGGGTGACTGCGGTGGAGATGGCGTGGGTCAAGGAGAAAGGGTACTATACCCATGTGACCTATGTGACCAAGGCGGGGGAAACCCTCCAGCGGGTCTATTATCTCAACTATGAAAATCCGGGACAGCGGGACTGGTTTGACCCTGCCGCACCGGGGGATATGCAGGCATATTACGACGGCTGGCAGGCCGCCAAAGAGAAAGGCGTGCTTTCCTTTACCCCAGAAGAACTGGAAAACCTGCTGTAAGAGAATAAAAAATGAGGATGTCCAACGGACATCCTCATTTTTTATGAGATCAGCGTCTGCTTCTGCGGGTCAGCAGCACCAGCCGCAGAAGCTGCAGCAGGCTGGAGGCCACGGCGGCCACATAGGTCAGCGCGGCGGCGGACAGCACTTTTTGCGCGCCGGTCAGTTCCTCGCCATACAGGATGTTCGCGTCCCGCAGGATGACCATGGCTCTGCGGGAAGCATTGAACTCCACGGGCAGGGTGATGAGCTGAAAGGCCACCACGAAGGAGAACAGCAGCACACCCGCCTGAGCAAGTCCGGTGTTGCCCATCAGGATGCCGATGAGAATGAGCGGCCATGACAGCTTGGAGCCGAAGTTGGCGGCGGGCACGGACAGGGAGCGCAGCTTCAAAGGCGCGTAGCCCACGTGATGCTGGATGGCATGGCCGCATTCGTGGGCGGCTACACCCAACGCAGCCACGGAGGTCTGGCCGTACACGCTGTCGGACAGGCGCAGCACCTTTTCCGTAGGGGAGTAGTGGTCGGTGAGGTTGCCCTTGATGCGCTCAATGCGCACGTCGGTGATGCCGGACAGACGCAGGATATTGGCGGCAACTGTCTCGGCGGTCAGCCGCCGGGCATTGGGAAAGGTTTTGAATTTGTTGAAGGTGCGTGTGACGTTGGACGAGGCGATCAGGGAAATGACCGCGCCGATGAGAACGAGGAAATAGGTGGAGTCCCAGTAGAACATGTTGTGCCTCCGTTAAAACAGGATGGTATTATTATATCACAAATGACGCGGCAATACAATTTGCGGAGAGGGTATATGTTTAAGCCTCCCTTGTGTAAAGGGAGGTGCCCCGAAGGGGCGGAGGGATTGTTTGCATAGGGACGGACAACCCCTCAGCCAGCCTGACGGCTGACAGCTCCCCTTACACAGGGGAGCCTTTTCTTCTCGGCATAGGGAAAACCCCACCGCCAAAGACGGTGGGGCACAAGGTGTATTACTTTTTGGGATAAGGAGCCTTTACGGTCGTACGGCCCAACAAATAATCCACACTGACATCGTAGAAGTCAGCGAGTTTTATCAGCACATCAATAGGATAATTTAGCGTTCCAATTTCGTATTGAGAATAGGTGTTTTGCTTTACATTCAAATATTCTGCAATTTGTGCTTGCGTATAGCCACCGTCGATACGAAGATTGCGGATGGTTTCGAACTTCATCATTTCATAGCGCATGGCCATTTTGTTCCTTGAAAGCGGTTTCAATGGCGTGGACCAGCTCATGGGCGGGCATATCCAAAGCGTGTGCGATTTTAAAAAGAGTGTCAATGGTGGGACTGCGCAGACCACGTTCGATTTTGCTGTAATGTGTCCGGTCCAGTCCGGCAAGGCCACTTAGGACCTCCTGAGAAAGGCCTTTGGATCTGCGATGGCTTGCGATAACACTGCCGATCAATTCTGCGCTGACCATATGATCACTCCCCTCTTGCCTGTTATGATAGCAAGAGGAGAAGAATTATATGAGGTCACTTGACCTCTAAAGTTGAGTTTGATATAATATCTGTGCTAACTTGTCCGATGAGGTGATTTTATGCCGGATTATCAGGCGCTATACTTTAAATTGTTTGGAGCGGTGGCGGACGCGTTGGAACACATGGAGGAAGACAACTACGGTCTGGCCCGTCAGCGGCTCATTGCCGCCCAGCAGGAGGCGGAGGAGCAGTATATAGCGGAAGGATCATAGGAAAAAACCAAATAAAAAACCTTCCCCTTGGGGGAAGGTGGGCCGAAGGGCCGGATGAGGGGGCGATGCCGGAAAATCCCGGTTGATCGCCCCCTCATCAGTCTCGCTGCGCTCGCCAGCTTCCCCCGAGGGGAAGCTTTTGGGCTGCGTATTTCATTGTTGAAGGTCACTTAGCGCAGGACAGCGCCGCACTCCTTGGCCAAAGTCTCCAAAATAGACTTGACATCCGCATCGGCCTCGTCTGCGGTCAGGCTGCGGTCATCGGCCCGGAGGACCAGATTAAAGGCCACGGACTTCTTGCCCGCGTCCACGCCCTTGCCGCGATAGATGTCGAACAGGGCCACTTCCTTGAGCAGGTTCTTGCCGCCCTTGCGGATGGCGGCCTCCAGCTGGCCTACGGTGACGGCCTCGTCACACACCACGGCGATGTCGCGGGTGACGGCGGGGAACTTGGGCAGGGGTACGTACACCGCGTCCGCGCCCTTGGCGCACATCAGCTGGCCAAAGTCCAGCTCCGCGCAGTACAGCTCGGTATCCACACCATAGTTCTGGGCCACCAGAGGATGGATCTGACCGAACACGCCCAAGCGGCGGTCGCCGGCATACACATCGGCGCAGCGGCCGGGGTGGTAGGAGGGATTGGGGCGGCAGGGAAGCTCAAAGCGCACGTCTTCTGCCCGGATGTTCTTCAGAATGGCCTCGATGACACCCTTCATGGCGAAGAAGTCCATGTCCGCGCCGTAAGCGCCCATGGACAGTACCTTGTTTTCCACGGCCAGACCGTCCTCGCCGCCGGGCAGGTAGATGCGGCCTACCTCGTACAGCTTGGCGGCCTTGTTACGGAAGTTGTAATTGCGGGTCAGGATCTCCAGCATGGAGGGCAGCACGGTGGTGCGCATGATGGAGGTATCCTCGCCCAGGGGGTTCAGGATCTTGAAGGAGGCGCGGCGGGCATCGTCAGCGGCCCAGCGGATCTTGTCATAATAGGTGGGGCTGATGAAGGAGTAGGTGATGATCTCGTCATAGCCGCAGGTACGGCACACGCTGCCCAGCAGCTGCTCCAGCTTCTGCTCGGGAGAATAGCCGCCCTGAGTGGTCTCGCCGCTGACGAGGGTGCAGGGGATGTTGTTGTAACCGAAGAAACG
>JAZNTL010000119.1:0-10005 GCA_045591745.1 Lawsonibacter sp. | reverse complement strand
TGTAAAAGTTCCATACAATTCCCCCAGTCCTCCGCACTGCTCAATTTTTATGCGGCATATTACATTTCCCGGCGGCCTTCCAGGGCGCGCATGAGGGTGGCGTCGTCGGCAAATTCCAGGTGGCTGCCCACCGGGATGCCGTAGGCAAGGCGGGTGACCTTGACACCGAAGTTTTTAAGCAGTCGGGACAGGTACATGGCGGTGGCCTCACCCTCCGTGTCCGGATTGGTGGCCATGATGACCTCGCGAATGGTGCCGGAAGCCACGCGCTCCACCAGCGACTTGATGTGCAGGTCGTCCGGGCCAACGTGATTCATGGGGGAGATGACTCCGTGGAGCACGTGGTACAGGCCATCATACTCCCGGGAGCGCTCCATGGCCACCACATCCTTGGGGTCGGCCACCACACACACCACCGAGGCATCTCTGCGCTGGCTGGCGCAGATGGAACAGGGGCCATCCCCCTGTGTCAGATTCTGGCACACGGGACAGCAGTGGATGGCTCGCTTGGCATCCAAAATGGCCTGGGCGAACTTGGCCGCCTCCTCCTCAGACAGGGAGAGGACATGGAACGCAAGCCGCTGAGCGGACTTGGTGCCCACACCGGGCAGGCGGGCAAACTGCTCGGTCAGTGTTTCAAGGGCGGGGGGAAAGTACTGCATGACAAAAACCTCCCGTGCAGTGAAAGATCAACCGCGCAGGGCGCGGATGGCGGCGGGTATGTCCTGCGCACCGTATACGGCGGAGCCGGCTACCAGCACGTTGGCACCCGCCTCAATGACCAGCGGAGCGGTCTTGGGTGCGATGCCACCGTCCACTTCCAGTTCGCAGGCGGGGTTGTACTTGTTGATGAGCTCGCGCACCTCTCGGATGGTGTCAAGCTGTTCGGGCATGAAAGCCTGACCGCCGAAGCCGGGCTCTACCGTCATTACCAGCACCAGATCCAACTGCTCAATGTAGGGCAGGATGGCCTTGGCAGAGGTGATGGGACGTAGGGCTACGGCCTTTTTTACCTTGCACTCGTCCATGATACGCAGAGCCTCGGCGATGCGGGTGGGGTGGTCGGCCTCCAGATGGATGGACAGCAGATCGGCACCGGCCTTGGCAAACTGCTCCACGTAGCGCACGGGCTTTTCAATCATCAGATGCACGTCCAGAAACATGTCCGTGCACTTGCGCAGGGACTGCACCACGGGGATGCCGATGGACATGTTGGGGACGAAGGCGCCGTCCATCACGTCCACATGGACATAGTCGGCAGTGGCGATTTTTTTCACATCCCGCTCCAGATTGGCAAAGTCGGCAGAGAGGATGGAAGGGGCAATTTTGATCATAGGTATCGTTCCTTTCGACGGCGGACAGGTCCGCCGGTATATGTGTCGGGGGACAGCGGCGCGGCATAGGATACAGCACGCGGAGAGATGGGGCGCCCCAATGTGGCGCCGAAACCGGGCTGCTCCAGGTCATGTCCCGGACCGCCCTGCGGCCCGGTGTTCCCGGCCGCCTGCCGCGTTTGAGATACCCGGGGGCCGAAGCGCTAGCTTCGGCCACCGGGAGGGATCAGGAGGGGCCGTGCTCCTGCGTCAATACAACGTGAGTTTGATAACCGGCCTGCTCCATGGCATCCAAAATGGCCTGCTTGTGCTCGTGGCCAAAGGCCTCCAGGGTTACCTTCAGCTCCACACCAGACTGGCGGTTGATGTTGACGAACTGGTTGTGGTCCAGCTTGATGATGTTGCCATTTTGTTTGGCTACGATCTCGGCCACCCGCAGCAGCTCACCGGGGCGGTCGGGCAGCTGAACGGAGAAGGTGAAGATACGTCCGCGGTTGATCAGACCGTGCTGCACCAGAGAGGACATGGTGATCACGTCCATATTGCCGCCGGACAGCACGCTGACCACGTTCTGGTCCTTACAGTCCAGATGGCGCAGGGCGGCTACGGTGAGCAGACCGGCATTCTCCACAACCATCTTGTGCTTTTCCATTACGTCCAGAAAAGCGTCTACCAGCTCGCTGTCGTCGATGGTGATAATAGCGTCTACATTATTCTGGATATAGGGAAACACCAGATCGCCCGGAGTTTTGACGGCAACACCGTCAGCAATGGTGGACACGGTGGGCAGGGTGATCACGTGACCGGCTTCCAGACTGGCCTTCATGGAGGCCGCGCCGGAAGGCTCCACACCGATGATCTTTACGTTGGGATTGAGCAGCTTCGCCAAAGTGGACACACCTGCGGCAAGTCCGCCGCCGCCGATGGGGACAAGGATCACGTCTACATCGGGCAGAGCCTGAAAGATCTCATAGGCGATGGTGCCCTGACCTGTGGCCACGTCCAAATCGTTGAAGGGAGGGATATAGGTCAGCCCTTCGTTCTTGGACAGCTGCATGGCCTTGGAGGCGGCATCGTCAAAGGTCTCGCCGTGGAGCAGGACGGCAGCGCCGTAGTCCTTGGTGTTGTTTACCTTGACCAGCGGGGTGGTGGTGGGCATAACGATGGTAGCACGTACCCCGGCAGTCTGGGCGGCATAGGCCACGCCCTGCGCGTGGTTGCCGGCGGAGGCGGTGATGAGGCCGCGCTGCTTGTCCTCGTCGGACATGGTGCTGATCTTATAATAAGCGCCTCGGATCTTATAGGCGCCGGTGATCTGCATGTTTTCGGGCTTCAGGTACACGTTGTTTCCGCAGCTGCGGGACAGGGCGGGGGAGTGGATCAGATTGGTTTCCAGGATCACACCCTGCAGCACGCTGCGGGCGGCCTTGAACCGGTCGAGGGTCATCATGGGGAAAACTCCTTTTTTGGACAGATAACGAAATCATACGCCCAGCGGCGGGGGAAGTCAAGATTTTCCCTGCACATCAGTGCTTTGCCCGGAATAGTTTTTTCCGAACACCCGGTCGTAGGTCAAGTGCTCCATGGCCTTGGTGAAAGGAGCGATGGAATCGGTGACCTCCATGCCAAGCCGCACGTTGTAAATCGGGGTAACGGAATGGAAATCCAGCAGCAGATTCATATAGGGTGTGCGGGAAAACCCGGTGGACACTGCCACGGCATTGAGCAGGTTGTAGTCGGAAATGACATTGCCGGTGTTGTCCGCAAACAGCCCCTTGTCCAGCTTCCGGTTGGAGTAGATGAGGAAGGGGGTGGCATACATGGTCAGCAGTTCTTCCTGTGTCATGCCGTCCCAGGAGTTGAACAGGCCGCTTTCGTTATAGGCCAGATAGTTGGAGCCCAGGGTGGGCATGTGGTCGCCGAAAAAGACCAGCACCGTGGGCCGTTCCCGCTTGTCGATCCACTTGACCAGATCGCCCAGCATCTGGTCCGCGTCGTAAAGCCCCTGAGTATAGGTGGTCAGGGCGGTGAGGGCAGGCTCGGACAGACGGTCGGAACTCACATCGATCTGCATCAGGCTGGGGTCAATGCCCTCGTAGGGCTGATGATTCTGCATGGTGATGGTGAACAGGAAGGTGGGCTGAGTGGCTTCGTCCATGCACTTTTGAATGGCTCGCGTAGTACTTTCATCGGTAACGTAGCCGCGCTTATACTCGGCATACACCATCTGGGTCATCTCGTCCTGACCGTAGAACTGGTCAAAGCCGATGTGCCCGTAAGCATTGTCACGGGAATAGAACTTCCTGTTGTAAGGGTGTATGGCGATGGTGCTGTACCCTGCGTCCCGATAGTTGGATACATAGGTGGAGATGGGGTGGGACACATAGCGGTAAGGGGTGGGCACACTGGGGATATAGTCGCAGGTCAGCCCTGTGAGGATGCCGAACTCCGGCCGCACCGTGCCGCCGCCGATGGCGGTGGTATACAAGCTTCCGCTGTAACAGCGGGTGCTCTTGCGTATCCGGTCGTAATTCTTTAACGGATTTTCCGAGAAGGTCACACCATCCAGAATGCGTGCGTCAAAGAAGCTTTCACTGAGGATGACCACCACATCATACAGCGGAGCGTTTTCCGCGGCGGGGGTGGCTTGGTAGCCGTCCAGAATGTCCTCGATGGTCTGACGGGAATAGTCCTGTGGCTCCTGTACGTTGAGGCTGAGCAGATTGACGGTAAATGCGCCCACAAAGCCATTGGCATTGTAATTGGAGCTTTGCAGGGCGGAGTCAAACAGGGACATGCCGAATTTGTTGAGCAGGACATCGGCTTTGTCAATGTTGGAGCAGGGCAGCCACATGCACACCATCAGCACGGCGGCTGCAGGCAGCCGGAGCTTCCAGCTCAGGGGAAGGGCGATGCCCATGACGGCAAGGAAGACGACCCAAAGGACCAGCACTGCCGAACCCAGCCAGAACGGGACAGGCAGGTCTCCGCTGATAAAGCTGGTCAACTCTCCGGCATTGGACAGCATGAGAATGTCCTGAGGCATAAAGTGGTCGCCGTTGAGGGCGGCTTTTGTAAAGTTCACATAGGAGCAAATCAGGCTCAGTGCGCCCAATAGTCCCATGGCCACTGCGGCCCGGCGGAAAATCAGTAGAGCCAGCACGGTCAGCAGAGCAACCACCAGCACCTCGAAAAGCAGGGCACCGGGGAAATTCTGCGCAAATCGGACTACATAGGACATGTGTCCGCCAAAGTTCATGTAATCCATGAGCAGCAGGCAAACAAGGGGGAAGAAGGGCAGCGTGAGCCATGCTAGCACCCGCAGGGGGAGGCAGGAACGCAATATTTGAACAGGCTTTTTCATAAAAAACCTCCGGAACAAAATCGTACTTACATATTTTATTATAAATGTACCCGAAATGCAATGGTCATACGCAGTTTCCGCAGGCATGAAAAACTCCGGACACCAACGGTGTCCGGAGCGAGTCATATGGGTCGTATTACGCCACAGGCAATTTTGCTCCCAGCGTTGCCTGCTGGCTGGGAACTGAAATCGTCCGGGCCGCTGTGGATGACCACCGTGCGACCCAGTACGTCTGCCAGTTGAAACCGGTCTGTGAGAACGGACAGATAGGCCTCGCCCCCGTTGGACAGCAGCGGCGGCAGATCGCCTGCGTGACCGGGGTGGGGCGCATCCGTGGGATTGTAGTGGCTGAGGGTATTGGGGAAGCCGTCCCCGGTGCAGCTGCCGCCCTCGTGGATATGCAGGGCGAAGAAGCCGCCCTCATTTTCCCGGGGCAGACCGGACACACGGGCGGTCACCAGCACACCGTGGGCTGTCTGGCAGAACTGTACCGCGCCGGACAGGTTGGGAGCGTCTTCTGAGCCGCGCAGTTGGGCTGCGGCCTGAGGACAGCTGGGGGAAGGGTACATCATATCACCTCACCCCAGTCTATGCGGGTGCGGGGCGATTAGATACCGGTTTACTTACAGGCTGAATGTACCCTCTTGGGCGCAGACGACAAGGTCATCCTTGACGACCTTGTTCCATGAGAACAGGGGGATGAGCTGGGTGGGGGTCACGGGTGCGTATTCCGGGATCAGCCCGGCCAAATGGGCCAGACGGCCCACCAGCTCGGGGGCGGTATAGAGGGCTTGGATCTGTCCCAGCTCCATATCCCGGTCCCGCTTGGCCAGTCTTCGGCCATCCGGAGCAAGCAGCAGGGGAATGTGGGCATATTCCGGAACGGAAAAGCCCAGCGTTTCGTTCAGCCAGATCTGCCGGGGGGTGGAGTCCAGCAGATCCCGGCCCCGGACCACCTGATCCACACCCATCAGAGCATCGTCTACCACTACGGCCAGCTGATAGGCATAGACTCCATCCGAGCGGCGCAGGATAAAATCACCGCAGTCCCGGTCCAGATGCTCCTCATAGGGGCCCTGACACAGGTCGGTGAAAGCCATGTTCTGCGGCGGGACGGTCACCCGCCATGCGGGGCGGCGGGAAGCGGACAGCTGCTGGCGCTCCTGCGGGGTCAAGCGGCGGCAGCGGCCATCGTAGACGGCAATTCCATCACTGCGGTGGGGTGCGCTGGCGGCCAGCCGCTCGGCTCGGGTGCAGTAGCAGGGGTAGATCAAACCCTGCTGCTCCAGCTTGCGGAAATATTCGGCATAGATCTCGGTGCGGCGGCTTTGATACACCGGCTCGTTGTCCCAGTCCAGACCCAGCCATTCCAGATCCCGCAAGACCTGATCGCAGTATTCGGGGCGGCATCGGTCCGTGTCCAGATCTTCCAGCCGCAGGACCATGGAGCCACCTGCACTTCTGGCGGACAACCATGCCAGCAGGCACGACCACAGATTACCCAAATGCATTCTTCCGCTGGGGCTGGGCGCAAAGCGTCCACAGGCCATAGCCACCGCTCCTTTCCGTTATGCTGTAACAAGCATAGCACAAAAGGCGGTGTTGAGCAATGGCGTTACACAGGTTCACGAAGCAATGCGGGCAAAAGGTCGTCAATTTCCGGCAGGGCGGCCACAGCACGACGGATGCCCAACCGCTGTGCTACCTGCAGTTTTTTGCGCAGGCTCATTTCATCATCGAACAAAACGAAATGGGCGCCGCTGTCCCGGGACATGTAAGTGAAATAGCGGGCGCACAGCTCGTTGGAAAAGAACACGCTGGGGGCGCGTTCTGTTAGCTGTCGGGCAAGGTCTTCCCGGCTCATGGGACGGCCGCAGCCCGTGGGAGAGGGCAGGAAGAAGTCCTCTGCCACCCGCCGCAGGTCTAATGTGATGCGTTCCGGACCGCCGAAGCGCCCGGCGGCATCCTGTAGACGCTGAGTCAGAGAGCCGCCGGACAGAGCGGAGGAGATGAGCACCCGCGCCGTTTTGGTGCAGTCAGCGTAGGATTCCGAAACGTGCAGGGTCAGCCCTTTTTGAGGGAGCAGCTGGTCCAGATGAGAAACCGCCCGTTCCAGCAAAGGGAGGGGACGGCCATCAAATCGGCAGATCACACCCCGAAAGCCACGGGCGGAGCATTCACGCACGATCTCCTGACATAATACCCCGGGTTCTCCCCGGCCATCACAGTCTTTAGAATCCACCACCATCAGCCCACCACGCAGGGGCACGGGCACTCCCGGCCGGAACAGATGCGGGCCTCGGCCCACCCGGTAAGCCATGTGGCCCAAAGTCAGGCCGGTTTCCCGAGCCTGTGCCAGCAGGTCGGGCGGTGTGGTCAGAATGAGTATGTCCTTCAGCGGCATATGGGCCAGCCCCCTTGTCCGAAATTCAAAAAAATGATATACTTGTAACAGTCAAAAAAGTGGAAAGCCACTTTTTTGTAAAGGTTGCGGTCTGCTGCATCGCACTTCGCTGTGCTTGTACATTTGCAGACCGAGAAGTGCTTTCTCCGACGCGCATGTCGCCGGAGAAAACGATCGAACGGCTTTCGCCGCTGCGGCGGCGAATTTCTGCGAAGCATTTTCTAATAAACGGATACTTCTTTCTATGATATGTCTGCAAACCTCAATACAGAACAAGGAGGGACCCGCTGTGTCCTGTATTCCGTTTCCCCATGGATTTTATGAAAGTGTGATGGACATTCGGCCGGAGGAGCTGACCCGGCGGGGCATCACCCTGCTGTTGGCCGATTTGGACAATACACTTGTGCCCTATAAGACCCCGTTTCCTACCGAAGAGCTCAAGCGCTGGCGGGCGGAACTGGAGGCAGGCGGTGTGGAACTGTTTCTGCTGTCCAACAGCCGCAAGCCAGGCCGTCCCAAACGCTTTGCGGATGCGCTGGGCATCCGCTTTATCGGTCATGCGGGCAAGCCAAAGCGGGGCGGCTATAAAAAAGCCATGGAGCAAACCGGACGCACCGCCGAGCAGACCGCTATTGTTGGCGACCAGATCTTTACCGATATTTTGGGCGGCAGACGCTCGGGCATTACCGCTCTGCTGGTGCGGCCCATCCGTCTGGCGGGCAATCCCGGCCGCTACATCCGGTACTGGGTGGAGACCCCCTTCCGGCTTGTGGGGCAGAGGAGGGGCAAGCTGTGAGCGCCAAATTTGGGCCTGCGGGCAATGCGGAGGATTTTCCCTATAAGTCCTCGGTGGACGCGCCCCGCTGGATGAAGGAGTTGGGCCTTGACTGCTACGAGTACCAGTGCGGAAAGGGTGTGCACGTAGGGGAGGAGACAGCCCGCAAGGTGGGGCAAAGTGCCGCCAAACACGGCATTTCCCTGTCTTTGCACGCACCCTATTTTATCAATCTGGCCAATCCGGACCCGGACAGCCTTGTAAAGACCACGGGCTATATTACCGGAGCCTGCCTTGTGGCAAGGCAGATGGGAGCAGGCAGGGTGGTCATCCACTCGGGGGCACTGATGAGGCGCACCCGACGACAGGCGCTGGACATTGCATTAACGTCCCTCAAGCACGTGATCGCCGCCTGTGACGACATGGGTTTTGGGAACATCGCCCTGTGTCCGGAGACCATGGGAAAGATCAATCAGCTGGGCGATCTGGACGAGGTGCTGGAGCTGTGCTGTGTGGACGAGCGGCTGGTGCCCTGTGTGGATTTTGGGCATTTGTATGCCCGCTCTTTGGGTGCGGACGAGGGGCAGGAGGCCATGGTCCGTATCCTTGACCGCATGGAGCGGGTGTTGGGCGCCCAGCGGGCTTCCCGCTTCCACAGCCACTTTTCCCGCATTGAATTTACACCCAACGGTGGCGAAAAATGTCACCGCACCTTTGAAGAAAATGGCGGCTTCGGTCCGGACTGGACCCCGCTGGCAAAAGAGGTGGCCCGCCGGGGCTGGAGCCCCACATTCATCTGTGAGAGTGCGGGAACGCAGGCCCGGGACGCATTGACCATGAAGCGGATCTATGGACAGTTTTTGGGAGGTGTCCAATGAACCATATCAAGCAAATTGCCGGGATGCTGGAGGAATACGGACTGGACGCCATGCTGGTGACCAGCGAGCCCGGGGAGCGCTATGCCGTGGGTTTTCATGGAGAGGGGCTGGCCCTGATCGCCAAAGAGGACTGCTGGTATTTTACAGACTCGCGCTATATTGAAGCGGCGGGCAGAGAAATTTCCGGAGCGAACATCGACTGCGTAGGCCGGGGACGGAGCCACCGCATGCTGGCGGCGCAGGTGATCAAGCAGCAGGGACTGGAAAAGGTGGGCTTTGAAAGTGACTGCATGAGCGTAGATGCTCTGGAACGATACCAGAGCGACCTGCCCTGTGCGCTCATCGCCGCCCCGGGATTGATTTCCGGTCTGCGTGCGGCCAAGGATGAGGAAGAGTTGGCCAAAATGCGCCGCTCTCAGGCCGTCACGGACCGGGTATTTTCCAACATTCTGGACTTTATCCGCCCCGGTATGACGGAGCGGGAGGTGGCCGCGCGGATCGTATACGAGCTGATGCGGCTGGGTGCGTCCCGTCCCTCCTTTGACCCCATTGTAGCGGCGGGTGGCAACGGCTCCATGCCCCATGCCGTGCCCGGAGATACGGTCATTGAACCGGGCATGTTCGTTACCATGGACTTTGGCGGCGTGTATGAAGGCTATTGCTCTGACATGACCCGCACTATTGCGGTGGGCCGGCCCACGGACGAAATGCGTCTGGTATATGACACGGTGCTTCGGGCACAGATGGCCGGACTTGCCGCGGCGAAGGCCGGTGTTCCCGGCAGTCAGGTGGATGAGGCGGCCCGAACTGTGATCGAACAGGCGGGCTATGGGGAATACTTTGGCCACAGTTTGGGCCACAGTCTGGGACTGGAGATCCATGAAAGTCCCAATTTCTCCCCCTCGGAGCAGACAATTATGCCTGTGGGGGCGGTGGTGTCCTGTGAGCCGGGGATCTATCTGCCCGGCCGCTTCGGGGTGCGCATTGAGGATGTGGTTATCCTGCGGGAGGACGGGTGTGAGAACATTACGGCATCTCCCAAGGAACTGATCGTTCTGTGACAGGGCAAAAAATTCCTTTGGAATTGAAGCAAAGCCCTTGCCAAAGCGGTTGAAATAGGGTAAAATAAATCGATTATAAAATAAACTTAGGAGGATGATTCCTATGGCAATGATTTCCGCCAGCGATTTCCGTAACGGCGTGACCTTCGAAATGGACGGTAAGGTCATGCAGGTCGTCGAGTTCCAGCA
>JAZNTL010000118.1:0-9253 GCA_045591745.1 Lawsonibacter sp. | reverse complement strand
GTACCTTCCTGTACCCCCGTCCGGACGGTCAGGGCAGCTGGTCCGTAACGGTCAAATGGCCTGCGGCCCTGTCTCCGGATATCTACGACCCCTCCCCCGAGCAGGAGCGGGAGGAGCTGTTCAAAATGGCTCGCAGCTTTATCTTGCCTTTGAGTGCAGGATAACTTATAATAGAGCAAACCCTTACATGAGGAGGAATGTACGATGAACCATACCAACATCGGAACGAACCTGAGCCACGGCTTCGAGCCGGGCAGCGGGCCGTTCTTCCTGTATGCCTTTCTGACGGTGATCGTGCTTGCGTTGCTCTGCACGGCCTGGTGGCTGCTGGTCAAGAGCAAGCCGCGGCAGATCAAGGCCTTTGTGCTTCTGACCGCGTCCTTTGGGCTGCACATTCCTGCCTTTTACCACCTGCTCCGGTGCGTGACCGAAAATTTTGGCGGCGGATGGCAGATCTGGCCTGAGTGGAGGTCGGAGGCCTTTGGCGTGGCCGGTCTGTTCTGGGCCGCGGCTATATTCTGCCTGCTGTGGGCGGTCAAGACGCTGGCCTCCGGGCGGAACGAGGGATAACATCTTAACGAGCGGAAAGGGAGAGGCGCATGGAGCTTCTGGTACTGTCGCTGTTTTGTGCTGGCCTGCTGGCCTGCATCGTATTTGACATATCCATTTTGTACGCGCTGGGGGCGGGCTTGGCTCTGTTCCTGCTGTACGGAAAACGCAAGGGCTTTTCCTGGAAGGAGCTTGCGTTAATGGCTCTGTCCGGCGTCAAGACGGTGAAGAATATCCTCATTACATTCGTGCTCATCGGGATGCTCACCGCCCTGTGGCGGGACGCGGGCACCATTCCGGTGATCGTGTGTTATGCCATCCGGCTGATCCGGCCCTCTATTTTCTTGCTGATGGCCTTTTTGCTCAACTGCCTGATCTCCTTCCTTACGGGAACAGCCTTCGGTACGGCGGCCACCATGGGCGTGATCTGCTCCACAATGGCCGCTACCATGGGAGTGAATCCCGTGCTGTTGGGCGGCGCGGTACTGGCGGGAGCCTACTTCGGGGACCGCTGTTCGCCTGTGTCCACTAGCGCACTTTTGGTATCCGAATTGACGGGCACCAGCATTTTTGGCAATATCAGAAACATGGTGCGCACGGCGGTGGTGCCCTTTGTGGTGAGCTGTGTGCTCTATCTGGCGGCGGGTCTGCTCTCCGGAAAGGGAGGAGAGGTGCCTGAGCTGAGCGGTATGTTTGCCCGGGAATTTGTGCTGTCGTGGGTAGCCCTGCTGCCCGCTGTGGCCATTTTGCTGCTGTCCCTGTTCCGGGTCAAGGTGAAGATCGCCATGGCGGTGAGTATCCTTGTGGCACTTCCTATCTCCCTGCTGGTGCAGCACACACCCATCAGTGAACTGCCCCGCTTGCTGATCATGGGATTTCAGGCGGCTGACGGGGAGGTGGCAGCTATGGTCAACGGCGGTGGCATCATCTCCATGGTGCGGGTGAGCGCCATTGTGTGCCTGTCCTCCTCCTATTCCGGCATTTTCAAGAATACCGGCCTGCTGGACGGGGCCAAGAGGGTCATTGGCTCGCTGGCCGGGCGGGTTGGGCCTTATACCGCCACCCTGTGCACGGCAACGCTGGCAAATATGATCGCCTGCAATCAGACCTTGGGTATTATGCTGACCCATCAGCTGTGCCGGGACATTCAGGACGACCCGGAGCGCATGGCGCTGGATCTGGAGGACAGCGCGGTGGTCCTTGCGCCGCTGGTGCCTTGGTCCATTGCCGGCGCGGTGTCCCTGTCCGCGGCGGGCGCGCCCATGGCGGGTATCGCTGCCGCGTGGTATCTGTACCTGCTGCCCCTGTGGCGGCTTGCGTGTGCGGCAAGAGGAAAACGAAAATAAAAGAAAAGAACCGCCCCGACCGAATGGTTGGGGCGGTCATTTTCTAAAGCTGCCTCGCAGAGTTTGCGCCCGCAGGCGCGAAAAGATTGGATTATTTTCTTCGGCGACATGTGCGTCGGAGAAAATACTTCTCGGCCATCAAACGTGCGCGCAAGGCGCGTGCGCTGCAGATGGCCGCAACCAACTCAACCAAGTGGATTGCCGCTTGGTTGAAATTACTTCCACTGTCTGACCCAGATGGCCTTGCCCGGGGCGGGAAGCACCTCCCGATGGGCAAATTCCGGGGCATAGGGTACGTTCTCGTCGTCCGGACCGAACAGGCCCATGGCATCCGGCTCCCCGGTGACGGGGACCATGAGGAAGCTGACCTCGTCGATGAGGTCTGCTTGGGCAAAGCCCAACGCGGTGATGCCGCCGCCCTCCAGCAAAAGGGATTTGATGCCGAATAAGGCGGTCAGCTTGGACATGGCAAGGGGCAGGTCTACGGCGTCTGTTCCGGCAAAGACGTAGGAGATGCCCTTTTCCCGCAGGAAGCCCAGATAGGCATCGGACACCGTTTCGCACAGCACCTCGATAACGTGGGCGTTGTCATAGCACGGGTCCTCGTCGGTGATGTGGTCGGCAGACCAGTTCAGCTTGCCTTTGGGGTCCAGAGCCACCGCGTAAAAGGCGGCATCGCCTTTGGCAACATGATCTTCACGGGGGAAAGTCTGTCCCTCCCAAGCGCTCAGGTCGGGCAGAGCCTCGCCGGTAAAGCTCTCCTGCATGGTCACTCGTCCGCACAGGAAGGCGTCCGTTTTGAACTGCCGGTGGCACTGGTAATAGAATTCATTGACAGGCTGAACGGACTCCAGCTCCAGAAAGGCGCCGTTGATCTTGCCGTCCATGGTGGTGGTCATGTGATAGATGATATAAGGTCGTTCCATAGTCAACCTCCCGATTTATCCAGACGTCGGATGAGGAATTGGGTGCACAGGCCGGTAAACAGACCGGCGCACAGGCCGGCCAGCACAAGATAGGGCAGGTAGAATACCACCACGGTGGTACGCAGCACCAGCATGGCGGCGGCCAACTGGCCCAGATTATGGCAGGCGCCGCCGATACAGCTGCACACCCAGATTTGGTCCTTGGTCAGCACAAGACGAAGAAAGAGCATCGCCACATAGCACAAAAGTCCACCGCACAGGCTGTAAAGGAAAGTCATCATCTGCCCGGAGAATACACTGCCCAGAAAAATGCGGGAAACGAGGATCATCAGGGTGTCTGCCGGACCAAGGACGAACATGGCGTACACGGTGACGATGTTGGCAAGGCCCAGCTTGATGCCCGGAATGGGGATGGGGTTCGGGATCTGGGCCTCCGTCATAAAGATGGTCAGGGCGATGGCAGTGAGCAGGGCCATGCGGGTGACCCGGCGGGTCAGATTGTTATCCTGCGGCTGCATCGACGTTTTGCTCACCACCCTTGATCTCAATCACCAGCCCGTGGGGCAGGCACACAATGGGAGTGTCCGCGGTGTCCACCCAGCCCTGATCAACGCACACCTGATCGGGGCAGTCGGCATGGGCTACGCAGATACGTCCACTGCGCACCACGATGGAGTTTTTACCCCCGTTGGGTGCTTCAATGGTGAGCTGTGTGGGCTCGTCCAGCGGGAGGGTGTGCAGAAGGGTGCCGTTCTGACGGACCTCTGCCACGGTGCCGGTCTCGATGAAGATGGGGATCAGGGCCATGTCCACAAGGCACATAACGGCGGTCATGACCACCACAAGGATCCAGAAATGAGAGTTTTTCATGAGTGCTCCTCCGTTGACTGCCCGATGAGGGGCAGGTGTTTTCGTTTGTATAAGGATATCATAGCACATTACGGCCCGGTTGTCATGTGGAAGCGTGCCTATGTGTTGATTTTTACCGGTATATCGTGTAAACTACATAATGGAATTTTAGACGGAAAGGGGCATCTTTATGGGATTTTCCTTTGAGCAATACAAGGCCAGTGCCGATTTTATCCGCGGGCGGCTGGGTGACTTTGTACCTGAGGTGGCCATGATCCTTGGCTCCGGGCTGGGCTATCTGGGGGACGAGGTGGAACAGTCCGTTGTCATCCCCTATGGGGACATTCCCTACTTCAAGGCATCCACTGCCCCCGGACATAAGGGACAGTTTGTTTTTGGCCTGCTGGAGGGCAAAAAAGTGGCGGTGATGCAGGGACGCATGCACCACTACGAGGGCTATTCCTATGAGGAGGTGGCCTATGCGGTGCGGGTGCTGAGACTGCTGGGCAGTGCCACCCTGATCGTTACCAACGCGGCCGGTTGTGTGCGCACCGACTGGCAGGCCGGTGACCTGATGCTCATTACCGACCACATCAAAATGTTTTCCGAGTCCCCTCTGCGAGGGGAGAATATCCCGGAATTCGGGGTGCGCTTTCCTGATGCCAGCCACCTGTATACCGTTCGTCTGCAGGAACTGGCCAGAAAGACGGCGGGGGAGCTGAACATTCCCCTGCGGGAGGGTGTGTATTTCTATTGCTACGGACCCCAGTACGAGACCCCGGCGGAAATTCGGGCCGCCCGGGCGCTGGGCGGGGATGCGGTGGGCATGTCCACCGCCCCGGAGGTCATCGTGGCCGGACACTGCGGCATGGATGTGCTGGGCTTTACCCTGCTGTCAAACATGGCGGCGGGCATCCTGGACCAGCCCCTGAGCGAGCAGGAGGTGCTGGATGCCGGGGTAGCCGCCCGGGAGAAGTTTTCCACACTGGTAAGAGCCTGTTTGAACAAGCTGTAAGGAGGTGGAGGCCGTGCTGACCATCTTGAACCGTCGGGAACTGCTGACCACCTTTTCCATGGAGGAGCAGAACCGCGTGCGGGATATTCTGGCGCAAAACCATATTGACTACCGGGTCAAAACCGTCAATCCATCCGCCCGGAATACCGTTGCGGGCAGTGGCCGCTCGCGCGCCGGCAGTTTCGGGGTGGATATGAACTGTGCCTATCAGTATTATATCTACGTTCACAAAAACGACTATGCCCGGGCACAGTCGCTGATTTGAGACCAGGAGGATACCTATGTCTATTCTCTTTTCCAACATTACCGTCCTGACCATGGATACAAGCCGCACCCCGCTGAAGGGTGCCTTTGTGGCCGTGGAGGGGGAGAAGATCTCCTATGTGGGGCAAAGCCGCCCGGAGGGCGAATTTGACCGGGTCATCGACGGCGTGGGCAAGGTGCTTATGCCCGGTTTTGTCAATGCACACACCCACCTGCCTATGACCCTCATGCGGGGCTACGGCGGCGGCCACGACCTGCAAAGCTGGCTTCACGACTATATTTTCCCTGCCGAGGCCAAGCTGGATGACCGGGCGGTGGCGGCGGGTGCCGATTTGGGCCTTGCGGAGATGATCGCCACCGGTGTGACCTGTGTGGCGGACATGTATATGCATACCCCGGTCATTGCCGAGCGAATCGTCAAGGCGGGACTTTCCGCAAACCTGTCCTGCGGTGGTGTGTATTTCGGTGCGACCGAGGATTTCTCTGAGGATAAGTGCAACGACTGTCGAAATCAGCGGGTGCTGACGGAGCAGTGGCACAATTGTAACGGCGGGCAGATCCGAGTGGATGCGTCCATTCATGCCGAGTACACTTCCAACACCCCCTTGTGGCGGTGGATGGCGGACTACGGAAAAGAACACGGACTGCGCATGCACGTGCACGCTTCGGAGACCGTGTCCGAGCACGAGGGGAGCATTGCCCGCAATGGCAAGACGCCCATTCAGACGCTGAATGAGCACGGCGTGTGGGACAACGGCGGTATCGCCGCCCACTGCGTGTACACCACGGCAGAGGACTGGGCGCTGATGAGGGAAAAGGACGTGTCCTGCGTCCATAACCCGTGGTCCAACCTGAAGCTGGGTTCCGGCATCGCTCCTGTTCCGGCCATGGAAAAGGCCGGGGTCAACGTGGCGCTGGGCAGTGACGGTATGTCCTCCCACAATGCCGCCGACCTGTTTTCCGACATGAAGCTGGCCGCATGCCTGCCCTGCGGTGTGGGCAGGGACCCTGTGGCCATGGGTGCGTGGGACGCGCTGGAACTGGCCACGGTGAACGGGGCCAAAGCGCTGGGCCGCATGGACACCGGCATGGTGGCGCCCGGCTACCTGGCCGACCTGATCGTGGTGGACCTTTCCGCTCCCAACCTGACCCCCTGCCACGATCCGGCGGAAAACATTGTCTTTTCCGCCCGTCCGTCCAACGTGGTGATGAATATGGCCCGGGGACAGGTCATATATGAAAATGGGGTGTTTTTGACCATCGACCTTGACCGGGTACGGTCGGAGGTGGAGGGGTACGCCCTGCCCTTGCTCTTTGGCTGAATGGAGCAATATCCGTTTGAGAGGAAGCTGACCTATGTCTGACCGGTCTGGAAAGCAAAAACAGAATACCATGTTCGGCGGTGTGGCGATTTTGGCGGTGGGCATCGCCATCGTCAAGCTTATCGGTGCCCTGTTCAAGATCCCCCTGTTCAACGTACTGGGGGAGTCCGGCGCCACCGACTTTAACAATGCCTATGCCATTTACTCGGTTCTGCTGACCATTTCTACGGCGGGCCTGCCTGTGGCACTGTCCAAAACGGTGTCCGAGGCCAACACTCTTGGCCGCCACAACCACAAGCAACGGGTATTCCGTGTGGCGCTGACTGCCTTTTTGACCATGGGGCTTGTGTCCTTCGCGGTCATGTGGTTCGGCGCGGACCGTCTGGCAGGGCTGATGAACAACAGTCATGCCGCCCCCGGCATCATGGCCCTTGCCCCTGCGGTGGTATGCGTGGGATGTCTGTCTGCCTTCCGTGGCTATGCCCAGGGGCATATGAACATGACGCCCACCGCTGTGTCCCAGATCATGGAGGCTCTGTGCAAGCTGTTTCTGGGCCTTGGACTGGCGGCCATTATCATGCAGGGCGGCTTCGCCTTTATCCCGGATGGGGAGCGCACCTCCTTTGCCGCCGCCGGCGCCATTACCGGTGTGACCGTTGGCACAGTGCTTGCGCTGGTCTACATGACCGTCAACTATCTGCGCACCCGCAGACAGACTGTCGCTGTGGGGACGGACACCCCCGGCTCGGCGGGCAGTATCTTTGCACAGCTGATGCGCATTGCGGTGCCCATTACCCTGTCCACCTCGCTGGTGCCCATTATCAACGTGCTGGACAATTCGCTGGTGCTGGGCCAGCTGCAGGATGCCCTTGGCATGACGGAGGAGGCCAGCCGTGCCCTGTACGGCAACTATGCCGTGGCGGTCAGCCTGCACAACCTGCCCGGCTCCTTTATGACCGCTTTCACCGCCGCCATCATTCCCGCGGTATCTGCCGCGCTGGCCCGCAAGGATCAGGGGGGCGCGGCCCGGATCACCGGGTCGGTGCTTCGGATTACCGCCTTGCTGGCCATGCCCATGGGTGTGGGCCTGATGGTGATGGCCGGACCCATTATGCGCCTGCTCTATCCCGGCTACGATGTGACCATCACCGGGCCCCTGCTGGCCATTGCAGGTCCGGCGGCTATCTGCGTGTGCCTGGTGCTGGTGAGCAACTCTGTGCTTCAGGCCTACGGCCACGTGAACGCGCCTATCGTTACCACCCTGATCGGCGGGGCAGTGAAGGTTTTGGCAAACTACCGTCTGGTTGCCATTCCCGAGGTGAATATTTACGGTGCGCCCATGGGCCTGCTACTGTGCTACGGCGTGACCCTCGTGCTGAATCTTGTCCTTCTGCGGCGCACAGCGCAAGGGGTGGGCAGCTATCTGAAGATTTTTGGCAAGCCTCTGCTGGCTTCGGCAGTGATGGGCGCGGCTGCGTGGGCGCTCTACGGACTGTGTGCCGGATTGCTGGGAAATACCCTTGCGCTGGTGGTGGCCATCGGTGGGGCGGTTGTCATTTACCTGATTTTGGTACTGGCACTGCGCGCGATGTCGCGGGATGACGTTATGCTCATGCCAAAGGGCGAAAAAATAGCGAAAATTTTGCATTTTTGATACAAATTTGACAAAAATAGCTTGCAGAGGATGAAGAATTGTGGTAGATTATCAATGTAAGAGTTTTTACACCGTTCAGGATTTGCCAGACATCGTGCGGGTTCTGCGTGGTCCTGGGGGATGTCCCTGGGACCGGGAACAGACCCACGAATCCATCCAGCGGGACTTCCTTGAGGAGGTCTACGAAGTTCTGGAGGCCATCGAGCGCAAGGACCCCGAAGCGTTAAAGGAAGAGCTGGGGGATGTGCTGCTGCAGGTGGCCTTCCACACCGTCCTTGAGGACGAGACAGGAGGACTGACGCTGGATCAGGTGGCGGACGGTGTGTGCAAAAAGCTGATCTACCGCCACCCCCACGTGTTTGGGGATGTGACCGTGTCCGGAACTCAGGAGGTCCTGTCCAACTGGGAGGACCTGAAGCGAGTGGAAAAGGCCCAGAAAACCGGTGCGGATACGCTGGAAGCGGTGGCAAAAACACTGCCGGCCCTGTGGCGGGCCCAGAAGGTGTGCAAAAAGGCGCAAAAGGCAGGCTGTGAATGGCCCCAGTCGGATGCGCTGTTGGACCAACTGAGCGCACAGGTGGAGCGGCTGCGCGGCGGGGAAGATCCGGACAAGGCGCTGGGCGAGCTGCTGTTCACAGCGGCAAGCGTTGCTCACAGCAGACAGCTGGATGCCGAAGTGGCCCTAAGTCAGGCAACGGACCGTTTTATCAGCGACTTCCGTGCGCGGGAAGCGGACGGAAAAACAACGACTTAACAGCGTTGGGAACGCTTTAAGTACTATATGATCTCCGGCCATCGGGCCGACAATACGAAGGAGGAAATAAACCATGAACAAAGCTGAACTCATCAATGCCGCCGCCGAGAAGGCTGGCCTGTCCAAGAAGGACACTGAAGCTGCCGTTAATGCCGCTATCGACGCTATCACCGCCGCCCTGGCTGAGGGTGAGAAGGTGCAGCTGGTCGGCTTCGGCGCCTTTGAGGTGAAGGCCCGCGCTGAGCGCATCGGCCGCAACCCCAAGACCAAGGAGAGCATCAAAATCCCCGCATCCAAGGCACCCGTTTTCAAGGCAGGCAAGGCGCTGAAGGATATTGTTGCAAAGTAAAGGCAGTCCTGACTGATAAAAGGCGGTTCCGGGATCCCCGGAACCGCTTTTCGATTGGAGGTATTTCATATGCGTCTGGACAAGTGGCTGAAGGTTTCCCGGATCATCAAGCGGAGGACGGTTGCCAACGAGGCCTGTGACAATCAGCGCGTGACGGCAAACGGCCGCAGCGAAGTCGGATCGTAGCCATGTCGTTCTGTGGGCCAAGGAGTTGGGGAGTTTAAT
>JAZNTL010000117.1:0-4791 GCA_045591745.1 Lawsonibacter sp. | reverse complement strand
GCGATCATGTAGTTGCGCATGAGAGGCATCTTCACGATCTCGTCCACCAGACCGGCCTGAGCGCAGTACAGGGGCTTGGACTTCAGGTCGTAATCCTCGATCATCTCGTTCATCTTGTCGATGGTGGGCTGCAGATCCTTGCCCGCCTTCTGATCCTTGGCCAGACGGCCGGTATACATGGCATTGGCAGCGGTCTTGCCGTTCATAACGTTGATCTCGGTAGCGGCAGTGCCCAGAGAGAAGGCGTTGTTGTCGTTGCCCTGAGGACCGCCCAGCACATAGTGGGCAGCGGCGGTACCGCGGCGCAGGGTGATCTCCATCATGGGCAGCTTGCTGCTCTGGATGGAGTAGATCAGGGACTGGCCCAGACCCAGCAGCTCGGCGACCTCGGCATCATCGCCCACATCGATACCGGTGGTATCCTGGATCCAGATGATGGGCAGACGGTCACGGGCACACAGGGTGACAAACTCGTTCATCTTGATCAGGCCCTGGCGATACAGCTTGCCGCCAGCGCCCATGGCCTGACCGTACTTGGCCATCTTGTACTCGGGGTAGTTGGGGAACACGCCCTGCTGGTTGGCCACGATACCCACCAGCAGACCGGCCACCTTGGCGGTACCGGTGATCATCTCAGGGCCGTAACCCTTCTTATACTCCATGAGCTGGCCGCCGTCCACCAGGTGGGAGATGACGGAATACATGTCGTAGGGGCGGTTCTTGTTGTTCAGCACGATATCGTACAGCTCCTCGGGATCGCCCACGGGATTGGCGGGCTCGGCCACGCGGAAGAACTCACGGTCGTAGGCAGGCAGCATGTCGACATACTTCTTGATTCCGGCGATGACGCCCTCCTGATCGGCATAGACCTCGCGCCAGAAGCCAGTGGTGCCGAAGTGGATGGACACAGATCCGGGAGGATCGGCGCGCAGGCCCTTGGTGGCCTCGATCTGGGCCAGAGCAGCTTCCATATCCACATAGGGCTTGGGGTTCATGCCGCCCACGATACCGGCGCCGCCCACGGCCATGTTGGCCTTCTCATGGGCAACCAGGAGGGTGGGGCTGATGGAGTGGTAGCCGCCGCCGGCGGGGTTGGTGCCGTGGATGCCAACGATGACGGGCACGCCCATCTGGTTGAGCTCGGAGTTGCGGTAGAAGGGAGTACCGCCGCCACGACGGTTGGGGTACACCTTCTCCTGCTTATCCAGCTCCACACCGGCACACTCCAGCAGGTAGATCAGGGGGATGCGCAGGCGCTTGGCAGTATCGCTGCCGCGGATCAGGTCATCAGCCTGACCGGGGACCCAGGTACCGGCATGCTTCTTGTTGTCGGAAGCGATGATGCAGCACCACTTGCCGTTGACGCGGCCCAGACCCTTGACAATAGAGGTGGTGCCGGTCTTGTTCTTCTCGGGGTTATACAGGCTGTTCAGGGGGCACCAGGTGCCCTCGTCCACCAACAGAGCAATGCGCTGCATGGCGGTCAGCTGACCACGCTCGTTCATGGCCTCGTCGGGCTTGCCATTGGCAAGGCACTCGGCAATGCGCTCGTCGATCTCGGTCTCAATGGCCTTCAGCTCGGCCACATTCTCGGCGTTGGGGCGCACTTCCTTGCCCACCACGGGCATATTCTGGAAATATCCAGGCATGGAATAGGAACCCATAAATGTTCTCCTCCTGTTATGTTCTGTTGTTTACAGCGACGGCTCAGTCGCTTTCTGTCACACCTTGTCTGTTCGCAACGTGCGGCTCGGTCGCTTCTTACTTAGCCCTTGGGGACCTTAATGAAGGCCTGACCGGGGTCGATAACCTCGCGGATGAGCTTGATGATCTCAGGAGAAGGACCCTCCATCAGCTCAGCGCGGGACACGTCGATGTCGAAGCCGGTGTTCTCCTTGACCATCTCGGGGCTGGAGAACGGATAGTAGTAAGCCAGATACATGCGCTTGGTCTCTTCGTCAAACTTCATGATGCCCAGATCGGTAACCACCATCTGAGGACCACGGTTGCCGGGCAGACCGGCGCGCTCACGGCCGCCGGGGCCGTCCATCCAGCCGCAGGAGGTGATGTAGTCGATCTTCTCCATGAAGCGGCGCTTCTGGTGCTGCATCATGATGATGGTGTTGCAGTAAGTAGCGATGCCGTTGGCGCCGCCGGAACCGGTGAAACGGGTCTTGGGCTTGACGTAATCGCCGTCACCGTAGATACAGGTGGAGTTCACGTTGCCGTAGGGGTCGATCTGAGCGCCGCCGATAAAGGCGATCAGACGGTCTTCATCATGCAGCCACTCGTTGGCCTCGAAGCCAATGAAGCGGATGTTGGGCCACTGCACGGCACAGTGAGCCATGAAACGGTTGTCGCCCACGGAGCGGGGGACCTCAACGGGGTCGCAGTCCATCAGACCGGACTCCACGATAGGATGGCAGGAGGGGCAAACAGCCGCCTTGGCCAGAGAGGCGCCGATCAGAGGAAGGCCGGTGCCCACGATAACGATTTGGTTTTCCTTGATGTTCTTGGCGATGGCGTAGGCCTGCATCTCCTGCTTTGTATACTTGGTATAATCAGCCATGTTCGTAACCTCCCTTTTTTACTTCAGATGGGTGTTGGAGTAGCCCAGGTGGGGAGCACTGTTCAGGCTCACCAGGCGGGCGCCGCCAATCTTGTTGAGCAGATCGTTGTGATCCTTCACGGAGTAGACCCACTTGTCCAGGTAGTCCTTGAAGGTCTCAGGGAACGCAATGCCGGCAGCGGCATCGTCAGCAGCCTTCTTGGCCTTGGCAGCAGCATCGGCCAGAACCTGGTTGTCGGGAGCGGCAGCGGCAGCCTTGGCAGCCTTGGCAGCGGCCTTGGCCAGCTGGACCTTGGCATCCTCAGCATCCAGATACTTGGAAGCCTTGTCATACTCGCGCAGAGCATTGGGATCGTTGTCGTAGTAGTTGTAGCACTGGCTGGGCCAGGCACCGAAGGGAGCATGGACAACAGCGCTGACGCACTCACCGAACACGCGGGTCAGGGTGGGGTCACGACGGATGTACTCGTTGCTGACCAGCTCGTCACAGGTCACGATGACCTTGCGGGCGGCCACGGCGATGTCCACGTCGTGGAACTCGTCGCCCTCGATGATGCAGGTGCCGTCGGGAGAGGCCTTCTGCACGTGGATGATAGCGGTATCCAGCTTGGGCACGGGAACAGCCACGACCTTCTCGCCGGGGTTGAAGGGATTATCCACCTCAACACACTTCAGGTTGTCCACCTTGTCCAGGGTCTTGCGCTGCTCCTCGCTGATGCCCCAGTACTTCATCAGACCGGAGCCCTGCATCAGACGAACAGGCAGGTAAGGCAGGCCCAGAGAAGCGGCATGCAGCTGCAGCATCAGAACGTCCTGAGAGTAATCTTCGTAGATCAGCTCGCCCTTCTCGATGGCAGCACGGAAGCGGCGGGCCACGTTGGTGTAGCCGGAGTTGGCGGTGTAGCAGTTGATATATGCCTTCACACGGCCCTCACCGATCATCATGTCCCAGTCGCCGCCGGCAGGGCCGGCCCAGACGGTAAAGTCCTTCTGCCCCTGGCGCAGAATCTCGCCCACAGCGGCATAGGGCTTGCGGTTGGTGGTGAAGCCACCGAAGCAGATACAATCTCCGCTTTCGACAAACTTGGCCACCGCATCATGCAAGGAATACACTTTGTCCATGATAAAACCTCCAATTTCAATTTTGTATGTGAATGCGTATTTTCCCATCGTTAATAGTTTAACGCTGCTTTAAAATTATTTCCTTTGGTATCTTGGCAAAAAGTTTGCATATCGTCACCTTACATGATATAATCCTTTTAGCACCCCCTCTTCCCTGCTTATTTTCTCTGATTTGGGTGCACATTTTGACCCGCCCGCGTGAAAGGAGGCAGCACGAAAATGACCCCCATCGAATTCCATATTCAGCTCAGTCAGGACGATACCTGGAGCATGAGTCGGCTGCATTTTCACGACTTTTTTGAGTTGCTGCTCCCACTGACCAGCTCGGGCAATATTTTCGTCAACGATCAGGTCTATCCCCTGCAGCGGGGCATGCTGTACCTCATTGGCGAAAATACCCTGCACCGCACCATTGTCAACGGATTTCACTCCCGATATGTGCTGCACATCGGCCGCAAAGCCCTGGGCGAGCTGTCCACGCTCCAGACCGATTTCATTCAGTTCACCAAAAACCCTTTTTCCTGCGCCATTCTGGATGAAAAGCAGCTCAAATCCCTGACACAAGCCTTTCAAGCCTTGCATGACAACGGAAATGACGGCAGCTTCGGCAGCGATTTGAGACAGACTATTGCCCTGATGGAGCTGCTACTTCAACTGGGCCCCATCCTCAAATTGTCCAACACAGGCGAGTCGGTCCGAAACAAGGATTTTCTGCGCATCGCCCCCATTCTGGACTATATTCAGGAGAACCTGACAGAACCGCTTACATTGGACCAGATTTCAGGAAAATTCTTCATCAGCAAGCATTATCTGTGCCGCATTTTCAAGTCAGCCACCGGATTTTCCGTTATGGAATACATCATTCACAGCCGGGTTCTCCGCGCCCGGCAGCTGCTGCAGGAAGGCATCAGCGTACAGCAGGCGGGCGAGCTGTCCGGTTTTTCCGACAACTCCCATTTTATCCGCACCTTCGGCAACCTGACCGGTACTTCTCCGGGCCGATACGCTCGGGAATATCAAAGCAGCGACCAGATCCGCATGTGCGAAAACTAAACCTCCCTTTTCTCCTATTTCAAGCGCCGGGCACAGGTGTGCCCGGC